>NZ_JBHUVA010000020.1:0-10581 GCF_042670805.1 Micromonospora sp. NPDC057141
TACCCCGCCCGGCCACCGTGCCGGGCCACGTCCCTGGAGACCACCGACGGATTCCGGCTGATCAGCCGGGCGATCTCCTTGTATTCCAGGCCCTCGGCCAGACCACGGGATATCTCTTCACGATCAGCCAACGTCAGCATGTTGCGCACGGCGGGCATCCTGTCCCACCGAACCACCAAGATCAAGTGCTACGACTGACTGAACTCGCCCGCCGAGCGGGCCGAGCTGCGGGCGTTCGGCGAAGTCTCCGGCGGGGACACGTTCTACCTCGACACGATCGCGCTGGTGGACCTCGCCGTCGCGGTGGCCGTCACGATCGCCGCCGGTGGGCTGCTGGTCGCGCTGGTCGAGGGGATCGTGGCCCGCCGCCGGGCGTACGCGGCACTGGTCGCCCAGGGGGTGCCCCGGGGCGTGCTGGGTCGGTCGGTCGCCTGGCAGGCGCTCGCCCCGGTGGTGCCGGCGGTGCTGCTCGCCCTGGGCGTGGGGCTGCTGATCGGCCGGTTCCTCTCGGGCCCGGTAAGCACCGGAGGCAGCGGCTACGTCTGCGAGGCTGCCGCCGCGATCTGCGCCGACCCGGCCGCCCGGGGCCCG
The DNA here is from genome assembly GCF_042670805.1 of Micromonospora sp. NPDC057141. NCBI lineage: Bacteria > Bacillati > Actinomycetota > Actinomycetes > Micromonosporales > Micromonosporaceae > Micromonospora > Micromonospora sp. NPDC057141. Next base: position 592 of record NZ_JBHUVA010000020.1, read on the forward strand.
TACCTGCGCCTCATCGACGTGCCCGAGCGTTACGTCACGCCCGGCGTACCCCTGGAGCAGCTGGCCCTGGTCGGGGCCGGCGCGGTCGCTGCGGTGGCACTCACGGTCGCGGTCGGGCTGCTCTTCCTGCGGGCCAGCACCACCGTCGAGGAGCTGCGGGCGACCTGAACGGTGTGGCGGCGACCCGATGCAGAGCGGCAGGATGACCCCGTGGACCTCGTGACGCTCGACGACATCCGGGCCGCCGCCGCCGACATCGCGCCGACCGTCCTGCGCACGCCGCTGCTGGCCGCGCCCTGGGACGACGGGCTGTGGCTGAAGCCGGAGAGCCTGCAACCGGTCGGGTCGTTCAAGCTGCGCGGGGCCACCCACGCGGTCGCCCGGCTCGACCCCGACGCGCGGGGGCGGGGGGTGGTCACCCACTCGTCCGGCAACCACGGCCAGGCCCTCGCGTACGCGGCGCGGGCCGCCGGCGTGCCGTGCACGGTGGTGGTGCCCGACGGCGCGCCGGAGGTGAAGGTCGCCCGGATGCGGGCGTTCGGCGCGCAGGTGCTGCTCGTGCCGCCGGCCCGGCGGCTGGCGGAGGCCCGGCGGATCGTCGCCGAGACCGGGGCGACGCTGGTGCCGCCGTTCGACGACCGGCGGGTCATCGCCGGCCAGGGCACCGTCGGGGCGGAGATCGTCGCCGACCTGCCCGACGTCGACGTGGTGCTGGTGCCGGTCGGCGGGGGCGGCCTCGCCTCCGGGGTCGCCACGGCGGTGAAGGCGCTGCGCCCGTCGACCGCCGTGTTCGGCGTCGAACCGCTGCTCGCCGCCGACGCGCGGGACTCGCTCGCGGCCGGACGGGTGGTCGCTTGGGACGTGGCGCTGACCTACCGCACCTGCGCGGACGGGCTGCGTACCAACCTGTCGGAGCTGACCCTCGCCCACCTGCGGGACCGCCTCGACGGCATCGTCACGGTGACCGAGGAGGAGATCCGGGCCGCCGCCGGTCGCCTGATCCGCGAGGCACGGCTGGTCGTCGAGCCCAGCGGGGCGGTGGCCACGGCCGCCCGGCTGTTCCGCTCGGGCGAGCTGCCGACGGGGCGTACGGCCGCGGTGGTGACCGGCGGCAACGCCGACCCGCAGGTCCTCGCCGACCTGGTCACCACCGCCTGAGCCGACCCTTACACCGCACCCAGGCGGTCGAGGATCCAGGCGTTGATAAACGCCTCCTCGCGCCACGAGTCGTACCGGCCGCTGGGGCCGCCGTGCCCGGCGCCCATCTCCGTCTTGAGCAGGTAGTCGCCCTGCGGGGCGACCGCCCGCAGCCGGGCGACCCACTTGGCCGGCTCGTGGTACAGCACGCGGGTGTCGTTGAGGCTGGTCACCGCGAGGATCGCCGGGTAGTCGACGGCCGTCACGTTCTCGTACGGGGCGTACGACTTCATGTACGCGTATACCTCCGGGTCGTCGAGGGGGTTGCCCCACTCCTCCCACTCGGTGACGGTCAGCGGCAGCGACGGGTCGAGGATCGAGGTGAGCGGGTCCACGAAGGGCACCTGCGCGACGATCCCGGCGAACGCGTCGGGCGCGAGGTTGGCCACCGCGCCCATCAGCAGGCCGCCGGCCGACGCGCCCCGGGCCACCAGCCGGTCGGCCGACGTCCAGCCGGACTTGACCAGGTGCCGGGCACAGGCCACGAAGTCGGTGAAGGTGTTCTTCTTGGCCAGCATCTTGCCCTGGTCGTACCAGCGCCGGCCCAGCTCGCCGCCGCCCCGCACGTGCGCGACGGCGAAGACCACGCCCCGGTCCAGCAGGGAGAGCCGGGCGACGGAGAACCACGGGTCCATGCTCGCCTCGTACGAGCCGTAGCCGTAGATGACGCAGCCGGCGGAGCCGTCGCGGGGGGTGCCGGCGCGGCAGACCAGCGAGATGGGCACGCGCGTGCCGTCATCGGCGAGCACCCAGTCCCGGTGCTGCTCGTAGTCGGCGGGGTCGTACTCGCGGCCGTCGGGGCCGGGCAGGACCGGCTTGCGCCGGCGCAGGGTCAGTTCCCGGGTGACCAGGTCGTAGTCGTACACCGACTCGGGGGCGACCAGCGATGCGTAGCGCAGCCGGACCTGCCGGGTGCGGTATTCCGGGTTGCTGTCCAGCCCGACGCTGTAGATCGGCTCGGGGAAGTCGATGTCGTGGCTGTCGCCGCCGCCGACCGGCAGCACCCGCAGCCCGGTCAGCCCGTTACTGCGCAGCGACACGACCAGGTGGTCGGCGAACGCGTCGACCGACTCCAGCCGGGTGCCCGGGGAGTGCGGGAGCAGCGGCACCCAGTCGCCGGGCGCGTCCGCCGAGGTGTACGCGAGCGCGAAGTCCTCGGCACCGTCGTTGTGCAGGATCAGGAACCGGTGCCCGTGGTGCTCGACGCTGTATTCCACGCCCTGCCGGCGCGGGGCGACGAGCGCCGGCTCGCCGGTGGGGTTGCCGGCGGGGATCACCAGCACCTCACTGGTGATCTTGCTGTGGATGTCGATGAGGACGAACTTCTCCGACCGGGTCAGCTCGACGCCGACCCAGAACCGCTCGTCGTCCTCCTGGTGGACCACCACGTCCTCGGTGGACGGGGTGCCGATCCGGTGCCGCCAGACCCGGTTGGGCCGCCAGGCGTCGTCGACGGTGACGTAGAACAGCACCGACGCGTCCGCCGACCAGGCCGTGCCGTAGAAGGTGTCCGGCACCTCGTCGGCCAGCACCTCGCCGGTGACCAGGTCCTTCACCCGCAGGGTGAACCGTTCGTCGCCGCTGAAGTCCGTCGAGTATGCCAGCCGGCGCCCGTCCGGGCTGACGTCGAACGCGCCGAGGGAGAAGAAGTCGTGCCCCTCGGCGAGCAGGTTGCCGTCGAGCAGCACCTCCTCGCCGTCGAGGGGGGCACCGTCCACGCTGACCGGCGGCTCGGTCTCGCCGTCGCGGACCGCCCGGCGGCAGTGCACGCCGTACTGCTGGCCCTCGACCGTGCGCGTGTAGTACCAGTGACCGTCCTTGCGGACCGGCACCGACAGGTCGGTCTCCTGGGTGCGTCGGCGCGTCTCCTCGAACAGGGTGGCCCGCAGTTGCGCCAGGTGCGCGGTGCGCGCCTCGGTGTACGCGTTCTCCGCCGTCAGGTGGGCGATCGTCTCCGGGTCGTCCTTGGCGGTCAGCCAGGCGTACTCGTCGACGACGGTGTCGCCGTGGTGGGTGCGCTCGGCGGGGACCTGCTTGGCGACGGGCACGGGGGTCTCGGTGGTCACGCCGGTCAGGTTACCGGCCGTCGGGGCTTGGCACTTGCGGGTCTTAATCTGGATATGTAGCATCTAGATTATGCGTATGAGTCAGGGCGTCGAGTGGGCGCTGCACACCTGCCTCAACCTGACCTACGTCGGCCAGGGGGAGGCGGTGCCCACGTCGGTCCTGGCGAAGTTCTACGCGCTTCCGGCGGCGTACCTGAACAAGCACCTTCAGGCCCTGGTGCGGGCCGGCATCCTGGCGTCGACGCCGGGCCCGCGCGGCGGCTTCAGGTTGGCCCGACGCGCGGAGTCGATCACCCTGCTCGACGTAGTGACCGCCATCGAGGGGCCGGGCGAGGCGTTCCCCTGCGACCAGATCCTGCGGGAGGGGCCGGGGGGGAGCGCGGAGGTGGACTACCGCGAGGCGTGCGTGATCGCCCGGTCCATGCGCCGGGCGGATCTGGCCTGGCGGCGCGAGCTGGCCAGCCGGACGCTCGTCGACGTCAGATCCGAGGTGGAGGCCCGTTACCCGGACACTCCGCAGAACACCCGAGGGCGGTTCGCCGCCCTGCGCGCCTGATCATCGATGGCTCCTCGTGAGGGGGCCTTGTCGACACTGAATTCTGGACACAAAATATCCAGAAATGGCTGCCAACAGGAAGGGCAATGCCCATGACCGAGTTCCGACCGCCCGTACTGGTCACCGCAGCGGCTGCCGAGGCCCTGTCCGACGGCCCCACCAGCCGCATCACCCTGCTCGCCGACGCAGGCGACACGCACGGCGCCCTCACCGTCAACCGCTCGTACCTGCGCGAGGGCTCACCGGGGGCCCCGCCCCACTTCCACACCCGGGCCACCGAGAGCTTCTTCCTCCTCGCCGGGGCCCTCCAGGTGCTCGCGGGTGACCGGATCGTCACCCTTTACGCGGGTGACCTGCTCGTTGTGCCCCCACGCCTGCCGCACGCTTTCGCGCCGGCCCCCGGCGAGGAGGCCGACGTCCTGGTGACGTTCACGCCGGGGCTCGCTCGCTTCGACTACTACCGCCTGCTGGAGCGCGTGTACCGGGGTGAGGCCGACCCGAGCGAGATCCCCGCGTCCTCCGAGGTGTTCGACAATCACTACCACGACAGCCCCGCGTGGCGGGCCCGCGCCGCCGCCCGCTGAGCACCGTGACCCCCGGGGGTCGCCCGCCGGTGTGGCGGCGTGTCGCCGCGCGCAGCGGGCTGGCGGGAGTTTCGAACACATGTACGATTGTCGCCATGGTGTCGGCAGCGGGGTCCATCGATCGGTCCGGGGCAGTGGGCATCACCCGTCGGCTGGGGGAGATATGCGGCCCGCCCTTCGCGCGGTTCGCGGGGGCGGCCGACGAGGTCGCCGGTGAGCCGGCCCGGTGGGTGGCGGTGCCCGGCGCCGCGCCGGCCGCGGCCGAGGTGCTGCGGCTGGCCGCCGCCCACGACCTGACGGTGGTGCCCAGGGGCGCCGGCACGAAGATCGACTGGGGGGTCGCCCCCGCGCACGTCGACATCATGCTCGACACCGGCCGGCTGGCCGGGATCTGCCACCGGCCGGCCGACGCCGGCGTGGCCGAGATCGGCGCGGGCACCCCGCTGCGGGCGGCCCAGGCGGCCCTGGAGCGGGCGGGGCTGCGGCTGGCCCTCGACGCGCCCTCGCCCGGGGCGACCGTCGGCGGGGTGCTGGCCGCCGACGAGTCCGGCCCGCTGCGGCACCGGCACGGCGGCCCCTGCGAGCAACTGGTCGGCGTGCGCTACCTCGACGCCGGCGGCGAGCTGATCAGCGCGGGTGGCGGCGCGCCCGGCCTGGAGCTGGCCCGGCTGCTGTGCGGTTCGCAGGGCGGCCTCGGCGTGCTGGTCTCGGCCACCCTGCGGGTGCAGCCCGTGCCGGCCAGCCGGGCCTGGGTCACCCGTCCGGTGTGGAGCCCGCTGGAGATCGACGGCCTGGTCCGGGAGGTGCTCGCCGCCCGGCTCGACCCGGCGGCCGTCGAGCTGGACCTGCCGGCCCGGGCCAACCGGGTACGCCCGCCGCTGCACCCCGACGACCCGGAGGCCCTCGCCCGGGCCCGCCACCCCTCCATGTTCCGGCGCACGGTGACCCCGGCCGGGGCGGGCAGCCTGACCGTGCTGCTGGAGGGCGACCCCGCCGACGTCTCCGAACGCGCCGACGGGCTGCGCGGCCTGCTGGGCGACGAGGCGACGGTCCACCACTCGGCCCCGCAGTGGTGGCGGCGCTACCCGTTCGGCCCCGGCGATACCGCACTGCGCATCGAGGTGCCAATCACCGACCTGCACGCCGCCGTCTACGCGCTGCGCGACGCGGCCGGCGGCCCGGTGCCGGTGCGGGGCTCGGCCGGCCAGGGGGTGGTGCACGCCGCCCTGCCCGGCGCCCTGCCCGCCGAGCGGGTGGCGTCCATCGTCGCCGGGGTGCGGGCCGTGCTGCTCGCCCGGCGCGGCCGGTGCGTGGTGGTCGCCGCGCCGTCGCAGGTGCGGGAGGTGGTCGACCTGTGGGGCGAGCTGACCTCGCTGCCCCGGCTGCGGGCGGCGAAGGAATACCTGGACCCGCACCAGCGCCTGGCCCCGGGCCGCCTCCCCGGCGGCCTCTGACCGGCCCGCCGCCCCGGCCCGCCCCGGACCCGGCCCACCGGCCCGCCGTCCGCGTCGGGTGTGGCCGTGCGCCATGTCGGCGACATCGCGGTATCGCGGTATCCCCGGACCCGGATACCCCCATGTCCCCGACATGGCGGCGCAGGCCCGCGCCCGGCCCGCGCAGCCTGCGGCAGGCCCGGGTCGGGCGTCAGCGGCGGTCGTTGCGCAGCACCAGGATCGCGATGTCGTCGCGGGGCGTCTCGGCCGAGAACCCGATCGCCGTCGAGCGCAGCCGGGCGGCCACCACGTCGGCCGAATATCCGGCCAGCGGCGCGGCGGACTCCCGCAGCCGCTCCGTGCCGAACAGCTCCCGGCCGCGCCGGCGCTCGGTCACCCCGTCGGTGTAGAAGATCAGCGAGTCGCCGGGGGTCAGGGTGATCTCGGCGGCCGGCGAGGCGATCGTGTCGAGCAGACCGAGCGCGGTGCCACCGGTGCCGACGAACGCGGCACCGTCGCCGGCCCGCAGCAGCACCGGGCGGTCGTGGCCGGCCAGGTGCAGGGACACGTCGAGCTGGTCGCCCTCGCCCGGCCCGATGGCCGCCAGCACGAGCGTGCAGTAGCGCCCGCCGCCTCGCTCGACCAGCGTCTCGTTGAGCCGGCCCAGCGCCTCCGGCAGCGGCTTGCCGTCGCTGACCAGCACCCGGATGACGTCCCGGACCAGCCCGGTGACGGCCGCCGCCTCGACCCCCTTGCCGGACACGTCGCCGACCACGACGAGCCAGCGCCCGTCGGGCAGGGGGAGCACGTCGTAGAAGTCGCCGCCCACCTCGGCGTGGTCGCCGGTCGGCACGTACTCGGCGGCGAAGCCGATGCCGTCGACGACCGGCAGGACCGGCGGCAGCAGCGACCGCTGGAGGGTCTGCGCGACCCGACGTCGCTCGGCGTGGATGCGGGCGTTCTCGATGGCCAGGGCGGCCCGCCGGGCCACGTCCTCCAGCACCGCCACCTCGTCCGGGTCGTGCCGGTGCCGCTGGTGGCGGCCCACCGCGAGAGTGCCCAGCCGCTGCCCGCGCGCCACCAGCGGGACGGCGAAGCCCTCCATCGGCCCGCCCAGCGGCACCTGCGACCCGATCCGGGACGCCTCGCGCAGCCGGGACTGCACCGAGTCCGGCCCCGTCTCCCGGAGCACCGTGTGCAGCTGCGGCAGCACCGACTCGTCGGCGTGGGTGGCCGCCGCGAGCCGCAGCCGCCCCCACTCGTCGGTGGTGTGCACCGCACACCACTGGCCGAGGCGGGGCACCACGAGCTGCGGGATCAGCACCATCGTCAGCTCGACGTCCAGGGACTGGGCGAGCAGCTCGCCCGCCTCGGCCAGGAACGTCAGCCAGGCCTGCCGGCGGACGTCGGCGCGGCGCAGCCGGTCGTTCTCCAGGTGCAGCGAGAGCCGCTCGGCGGTCAGCACGGCGAGCGGCCGCGCGTACGTCGAGGGGGCGGCGTCCAGCTCCAGCTCCCCGGCGTACGGCCGGTGCACCGCCAGCGGCACCCGCAGCAGCTCGTTGCCGGCGCGGGGGGTGCGGCCGTATCGGGCCAGCACCTGCCTGCCCAGCCCGTCGCCCCGGTCCAGCCGGACGAGGCCGCCGGCCGCGCCGACCATCTCGGCCAGCCGGGTGAGCAGGTCGGTGGCGAAGTCGGGCAGCGGATCGTCGGCGTACTGGTCGGGGGCGGTCTGCATCAGCTTGCTCATCGCCCCGGCGCTCGGCCCCGGGTGTTCCCCTCCGGGTATCGGCGTCGGCGTGCCCCCGGCGGCACCGGCCTGAGGGCCGGCGGTGACGCGCTGGCCGGCGGTGGCACCGGTCCGGTCCAGCCGGAACCACACCCCCTTGCCGGTGGGCAGGTACGTGGTGCCCCAGCGGCTGGCGAAGTGGTCCACCAACAGCAGCCCCCGGCCCCGCTCGGGGACCTCGTCGATCTCCGAGGTGTCGTTGCGTACGCCGACGGTCAGCTCGTCGACCGATCCGGCGGCGAAGTCGGAGACCGTCACGGTGAGCCCGACGTCGTCGGCGACGACCTCGATGTCCAACTCGGTGCGGGCGTGCTCGACGGCGTTGGTGGTCAGCTCGGTGGTGAGCAGCAGGGCCTCGTTGAGCAGGTCGTCGAGGTGCGCGGCGGCGAGCACGGACCGGACCAGGGCGCGCGCGGCGGCCGGCGTGCGCCGGTCGGCGGGCAGGCGTACCCGCCGGACGCGCTCGTCCGGACCGTCGAAGGCCGCCGGCCCCGCCCCCGCTGACACCGTCGTATCCTCCACCGCCGCCCGGCCCCACGCCAAGCCGATCCGGCGGTCGGGGCCGCCGTGGCGGGCGAGCGCGGCCCTTCTGTGGGCGTGGCGGGCCGGTGGCCGTGGCCGGGCGAGGCGGGCGTGGCGGGCCGGTGGCAGTGCCGCCGGGCGCTGCGGGCCGGTGGCCGTGGCCGGGCGCGCCGGGCGTGGCGGGCCGGCGGCCGGCGCGTCACCGGTGCCCAGCCGGGCACAATGAGGGAACGGCCGGTGCGTTCGACGGGCGCCGGTGGCCCCCCGGAGCTGAGCGAGGAATGCGATGACCACGGCGAAACACCCGGTAGCCGCGGACCCGTCCGCGCCGGACCAGGCCGCTCTGCTCGGCGAGTTGGCGGAGGCGCTGCGGCGGGTGCGCGGCGGTGACCTCAAGGTGCGGCTGCGCCCCCGGGCGGGCGCGGCCGGCGAGGTGGCGGACGCGTTCAACGAGGTGGTGGCCCTCCAGGAGCGGCAGCACCGCGACCTGCTGCGGATCAGTCGGGTCGTCGGCCGGGACGGCCGGCTCACCGAGCGTCTGGAGGAGGAGGGGCTGGAGGGTTCCTGGGAGGAGGACCACCGGGCGGTCAACTCGCTCATCGACGACCTGGGCCGGCCGACCACCGAGATCGCCCGGGTGATCGTGGCGGTGGCCGACGGCGACCTTTCCCAGCACATGGCGCTGGAGATCGACGGCCGCCCGCTGCGCGGCGAGTACCTGCGGATCGGCCGCACGGTCAACACCATGGTCGACCAGCTCTCGTCCTTCTCCAACGAGGTGACCCGGGTGGCCCGGGAGGTGGGCACCGAGGGCAAGCTCGGCGGCCAGGCCGACGTGCGCGGGGTGGCCGGCACCTGGAAGGACCTCACCGACTCGGTGAACACCATGGCGTCGAACCTGACCGGCCAGGTGCGGTCGATCTCCCAGGTGGCGACGGCGGTGGCCCGGGGCGACCTGTCGCAGAAGATCACGGTCGGGGCGCGCGGCGAGGTCGCCGAGCTGGCCGACACGATGAACTCGCTCACCGACACGCTGCGCCTCTTCGCCGAGCAGGTGACGCGGGTGGCGCGCGAGGTGGGCACCGAGGGCAAGCTCGGCGGCCAGGCCGACGTGCCGAACGTCGCCGGCACCTGGAAGGACCTGACCGACAGCGTCAACTCGATGGCGTCGAACCTGACCGCGCAGGTGCGCAACATCGCGCAGGTCTCGACGGCCGTCGCCCGGGGTGACCTGTCGCAGAAGATCACCGTCGCCGCGCAGGGCGAGATCCTGGAGCTGAAGGACACCGTCAACACGATGGTTGACCAGCTCTCGTCGTTCGCGGACGAGGTGACGCGGGTGGCGCGCGAGGTGGGCATCGAGGGGAAGCTGGGCGGTCAGGCCCAGGTGCGCGGGGTCTCCGGCACCTGGCGCGACCTGACGGAGAACGTCAACCAGCTCGCCGGCAACCTGACCAGCCAGGTCCGCAACATCTCCCAGGTCTCGACGGCCGTCGCGAAGGGCGACCTGAGCCAGAAGATCACGGTGGACGCGCAGGGCGAGATCCTGGAGCTGAAGAACACCGTCAACACGATGGTGGATCAGCTCAGCTCGTTCGCGGACGAGGTGACGCGGGTGGCGCGCGAGGTGGGCACGGAGGGCAAGCTGGGCGGTCAGGCCCAGGTCAAGGGCGTGTCGGGCACGTGGCGGGACCTGACGGACAACGTGAACTCGATGGCGTCGAACCTGACGTCGCAGGTGCGCAACATCGCCTCGGTGACCACGGCGGTGGCGAAGGGTGACCTGTCGCAGAAGATCACGGTGGATGCCCGGGGCGAGATCCTGGAGCTGAAGTCGACGGTGAAC
>NZ_JBHUVA010000020.1:10681-34234 GCF_042670805.1 Micromonospora sp. NPDC057141
ACGATGGTGGATCAGCTCAGCTCGTTCGCGGACGAGGTGACGCGGGTGGCGCGCGAGGTGGGCACGGAGGGGAAGCTGGGCGGTCAGGCCCAGGTGCGCGGCGTCGCCGGCACCTGGCGCGACCTGACCGACAACGTGAACTCGATGGCGTCGAACCTGACCGCCCAGGTGCGCAACATCGCGCAGGTCTCGACGGCCGTCGCCAAGGGTGACCTGTCGCAGAAGATCACGGTGGATGCCCGGGGCGAGATCCTGGAGCTGAAGTCGACGGTGAACACGATGGTGGATCAGCTCAGCTCGTTCGCGGACGAGGTGACGCGGGTGGCGCGCGAGGTGGGCACGGAGGGGAAGCTGGGCGGTCAGGCCCAGGTCAAGGGCGTGTCGGGCACGTGGCGGGACCTGACGGACAACGTGAACTCGATGGGGTCCAACCTGACGTCGCAGGTACGCAACATCGCCTCGGTGACCACGGCGGTGGCGAAGGGTGACCTGTCGCAGAAGATCACGGTGGACGCGCAGGGCGAGATCCTGGAGCTGAAGAACACCGTCAACACGATGGTGGACCAGCTCCGGTCGTTCGCCGACGAGGTGACCCGGGTGGGCCGCGAGGTCGGCATCGAGGGCAAGCTGGGCGCACAGGCCCAGGTGAAGGGCGTCTCGGGCACCTGGCGGGACCTCACGGAGAACGTCAACCAGCTCGCCTCGACGCTCACCACCCAGCTGCGGGCCATCGCCCAGGTGTCGACGTCGGTGACCCGGGGCGACCTGACCCAGCGGATCGCGGTCGAGGCGCAGGGCGAGGTCGCCGAGCTGAAGGACAACATCAACCAGATGATCGTCACCCTCCGGGAGACGACGAAGAAGAACGCCGAGCAGGGCTGGCTGGACTCCAACCTGGCCCGCATCGGCGGCCTGCTCCAGGGGCAGCGGGACCTCGGCGAGGTCTGCCGGATGATCATGATGGAGGTGACCCCGCTGGTCGACGCGCAGCTCGGCGCGTTCTTCCTGGCGGACACCTCCGACGGCAGCATGCGGCTGCGGCTGACCGCCTCGTACGGCTACGTGGCCCGGGGGCACGACGTCACGTTCGGGCCGGGTGAGGGCCTGGTCGGGCAGGCCGCGCTCTCCCGCCGGACGATCCGGGTGAGCGCCTCGCCGGACGGCCGGCTCACCCTGCGTTCCGGGCTGGCCAACACCCCGCCGGCCGACCTGGTGGTGCTCCCCGTCCTGTTCGAGGGCGAGCTGCTCGGGGTGATCGAATTCGCCGGCGTGGCGGCCTTCCCCGACCTGCACCTGACGTTCCTGGAGCGGCTGGTGCTGACCATCGGCGTGGCGGTCAACACCATCCAGGCCAACCGGCGCACCGAGGAGCTGCTGGCGCAGTCCCAGCGGCTGGCCCACGAGCTCCAGGAACAATCGGCCGAGTTGCAGCGCACCAACGCCGAGCTGGAGGACAAGGCCCAGCTGCTGTCGGAGCAGAAGGCCAACATCGAGACCCAGAACCGGGAGATCGAGCTGGCCCGGCTCGGCCTGGAGGACAAGGCGCAGCAGCTGACCCGGGCGTCGGCGTACAAGTCGGAGTTCCTGGCCAACATGAGCCACGAGCTGCGTACGCCGCTGAACTCGCTGCTGCTGCTCGCCCGGCTGCTGGTGGAGAACTCGGAGCAGAACCTCACCCCGAAGCAGATCGAGTTCGCCCGGACCATCCACGGCTCCGGCTCGGACCTGCTGCGCCTGATCGACGACATCCTCGACCTGTCGAAGATCGAGGCGGGCCGGATGGACGTCGAGCCGACGGAGGTCCAGTTCACCGACATCCGGGGGTACGTCGAGCAGGCGTTCGCCCCGCAGGCGGAGGACAAGGGCCTCGACTTCCAGGTGCGGCTGGCCAAGGAGCTGCCCCCGGCGCTGGTCACCGACGCGGGGCGGTTGCAGCAGATCCTGCGCAACCTGCTCTCCAACGCGGTGAAGTTCACCGACAACGGCGCGGTGACGCTGCGCATCGCCCCGGCGCCCGAGAACGTCGTGTTCGACGTCCCGGCGCTGACCAACGCCCGGCAGGTGATCGCCTTCACGGTGATCGACACGGGCATCGGCATTTCGGACGACAAGCTGTCGCTGATCTTCGAGGCGTTCCAGCAGGCGGACGGGACGACCAGTCGCCGCTACGGCGGCACCGGGCTGGGCCTGTCGATCAGCCGGGACCTGGCCCGTCTGCTCGGCGGCTCGATCACGGTCAGCTCGGCGCCCGGGGAGGGCTCGACGTTCACCCTCTACGTACCGGAGGTGCTGGCGCCGGACGCGGTGGTAGCGCCCGCGCCGCCGTCGCCGGCCCGGGCGGGCCTGCCGTCGTCGCTGCTCATGCCACCGCTGGAGCTGTCGGAGCCGGCCGAGACGCCAGCGACCCGCCGGCTGGAGGGCGTGACCGTGTTGATCATCGACGACGACGTGCGAAATGTCTTCGCTCTGACCAGCGCATTGGAGCTGCACGGTATGACCGTGTTGTACTCGGACAACGGGGCGGACGGGGTCCGCCTGCTGGCCGAGCATCCGGAGGTGGGCATCGTGCTGATGGACGCGATGATGCCCGACCAGGACGGATACGAGACGACCCGGCAGATCCGCCGCAACCACCACTTCGCCGACCTCCCGATCGTCTTCCTCACCGCGAAGGCGATGCCGGGGGACCGCGAGTCCGCGCTCGCGGCGGGAGGCAGCGACTACATCACCAAACCGGTCGACCTGGACGAGCTGATCGAGCTGATGGCGTCCTGGGTGAGCGGCAGCCGAGGCGAGGAGATTTCGTGACCCAGACGGCCAAGGCGCTGCTGGTCGACGACCGGCGGGAGAATCTGATGGCCCTGGAGGCGATCCTCCAGGGGCTGCCGGTGCAGTCGGTGGCCGTGGAGAGCGGCGAGGCGGCGCTCAAGCAGCTGCTGGTGGACGACTTCGCGGTCATCCTGCTGGACGCGCAGATGCCCGACATGGACGGCTTCGAGACCGCCAGCCACATCAAGCGGCGGGAGCGCACCCGGCACGTGCCGATCATCTTCCTCACCGCCGCCGACAAGGACGCCCAGCTCGCCCTACGCGGGTACGCGGTCGGCGCGGTGGACTACCTGACCAAGCCCTTCGACCCCTGGGTGCTGCGGGCCAAGGTGTCGGTCTTCGTCGAGCTGTGGGTGAAGACCCGGCAGCTGGCCGCGCAGTCCGACCTGCTGCGCGAGCGCGAGGCGCAGTGGCGGGCACTGACCGACGCGGTCGACGAGGCCACGACGCTGCTGCGCGGTGACGCCCCGGACGGCCGGGCCCGCGCCGTGGAACTCATCGAGCAGGCCCGCTGGGGCAACAGCCTGTAGGCTCGCCGATCTCGGCGGCGTAGCTTCGGAAGTGTGGAGAATCCGATAGCCATCTCCGGCCTGGTGAAGACCTTCGGCCGGACCCGGGCGCTCGACGGCCTCGACCTGACCGTCCGCGCCGGCGAGGTGCACGGCTTCCTGGGCCCCAACGGCGCCGGCAAGTCCACCGCCATCCGGGTGCTGCTCGGCCTGCTCCGGGCCGACGCGGGGGCCGTCCGGCTGCTCGGCGGCGACCCGTGGCGCGACGCCGTCGCCCTGCACCGCCGGCTCGCGTACGTGCCCGGCGACGTGACGCTGTGGCCCAACCTGACCGGGGGCGAGGTGATCGACCTGCTCGGCCGGATGCGCGGCGGCATCGACCGCGCCCGCCGGGATCTCGGTGCCGGCATGCTGCCGCAGCGGCTCGGCCCGGCCGTCGCCGGCCCCGCCCTCGCCGGCCCGCTGGGGTTGGCCTGGCGGCTCAACCGGGTCGCCCTGCTCGGCTGGACCGTCGGCGCGGCGGCGCTCGGCGCGGTGCTCGGCGGCGCCGCCGAGGCGGCCGGGGGCGCGGTGGAGGGCAACGAGGCCGTCGCCCGGATGGTGGCGCGCCTGGGCGGCCCGGCGTCGATCGCCGAGGCGTACCTCGGGGCGACCATGAGCATCACCGCCCTCGCCGCCGCCGGTTACGGCATCCAGGCCGCGCTGCGGATGCGGGCCGAGGAGACCGCCCAGCGGGCCGAGCCGGTGCTCGCCACCGGGGTGAGCCGGCCCCGCTGGCTGCTCGGCCACCTCGCCTTCGCCCTGCTCGGCCCGGCGGTCGTGCTGGTCGTCACGGGCCTGGTGACCGGGCTCGCGTACGGCCTGGCCATCGGCGACGTCGCCGGTCGGGTGCCCCGGCTCACCGGGGCGGCGCTGGCCCACGTGCCGGCCGTGTGGGTGCTGGTCGGCGTGGCGGTGCTGCTGTTCGGCCTGCTGCCCCGCGCCAGCGTCGGGGCGGCCTGGGCGGCGCTCGCGACCTGCCCGGCTGACCCGGCGTGGGACCGGTGCCCGGGTCAGTCGGCAGGTGCGCCGTTGCGGATCATCAGGGCGGAGCGGAGGCCCGTGATGTCCAGGACGCGGAGCAGGAAGTCGCCGACGTTGGTCAGCATCAGCAGGCTCTGCGCGTGGCTGGCCTTGCGGCTGAGGACGACCAGGGTGCCCAGGCCCTGGGAGTCGCAGAAGGTGACGCCACCCAGGTCGAGGACGATGCGCGGCGTCGGGTCGGCGAGCGCCTCGTTGACGACGGTCGAGAGCTGGGCGGCCGTGAGCATGTCGATCTCACCGGCGAGGCGAAGCACAGCTTCGTCGTCCGTCCGGTGTAACGTGATGGACAGTTCGGCACGATCCACCCGGTCAGCCTAGCGCGATCCCGCCCACCCGGCCCGCCGAGGCGACCGGGCGCGGCAGGCCCCCGCCGGGGCGGGCGTTCTCCTCCCGCCGAGCACCACCGCCGGGGTGAGCCCGGTAACCCCGATCAGGGGTGGCTGCCGATTCGCCGCCCGGCGCTGACACAATGGCCGCATCGTGACCGATGACTTTTCCGCCGGATCCGGCCGCTACCCGGCCGACGCGCCGGCCTCAGAGGCCCTGTTCGACCGCGCCCGCGCCATCGTGCCGGGCGGGGTCAACTCCCCCGTGCGCGCGTTCCAGGCCGTCGGCGGGACCCCGCGTTTCATGGTCCGGGGGGAGGGCCCCTGGCTCCACGACGCGGACGGCCGGCGCTACGTCGACCTCGTCTGTTCCTGGGGGCCGCTGCTGCTCGGGCACGCCCACCCCGAGGTGGTCGACGCCGTCCAGGCCGCCGCAGCCCGGGGCACGAGCTTCGGCACCCCGACCCCCGGCGAGGTCGAGCTGGCCGCCGAGATCGTGGACCGGACCCCGGTCGAGCAGGTCCGGCTGGTCAACTCGGGCACCGAGGCCACCATGTCGGCGATCCGGCTGGCCCGGGGCTTCACCGGCCGCTCCAAGATCATCAAGTTCGCCGGCTGCTACCACGGGCACGTCGACGCGCTGCTCGCCGCCGCCGGCTCCGGCGTGGCCACCCTCGGCCTGCCCGACTCGCCGGGCGTCACCGGCGCGGCGGCCAGCGAGACGATCGTGCTGCCGTACAACGACGTCGCCGCCGTCGAGGAGGCGTTCGCCGCGCAGGGGCAGCACGTCGCCGCGATCATCACCGAGGCGGCGGCCGGCAACATGGGCGTGGTCGCCCCGCGCGACGGGTTCAACTCCCAGCTCGCCCGGATCGCCCACGCGCACGGCGCGCTGCTCATCGTCGACGAGGTGATGACCGGGTTCCGGGTGTCCCGCTCCGGGTGGCACGGCCTCGACCCGACCGATGCCGACCTGTGGACGTACGGGAAGGTCATGGGCGGCGGGCTGCCCGCCGCGGCCTTCGGCGGGCGCGCGGAGATCATGGCGCGGCTCGCCCCGGCCGGGCCGGTCTACCAGGCCGGCACGCTCTCCGGAAACCCCCTCGCCTGCGCCGCCGGCCTGGCCACGCTGCGGCTGGCCGACGACGCCGTCTACCGCAGGCTCGACGACACGGCCGCCGTCGTGGGCAAGCTCGCCGCCGACGCGCTGGCCGCCGCCGGGGTCCCGCACCGCCTGTCGTACGCGGGCAGCATGTTCTCGATCTTCTTCACGGACGCCGACGTCGTCGACTACGACAGCGCGCGGACCCAGCAGGTCCCGGCGTTCCGGGCGTTCTTCCACTCGATGCTCGCCGACGGCGTCTACCTGCCGCCGAGCGCGTTCGAGTCCTGGTTCGTCTCGGCGGCGATCGACGACGCCGCCCTGGAGCAGATCGCCGCGGCCCTGCCGGCGGCGGCGAACGCGGCGGCAGCGGCGGGTCACGGGGGGTAGCTTCGGTGAGCAAGACGGTGGTTCACGTGCTCCGGCACGGTGAGGTGTACAACCCGGGCCAGATCCTTTACGGCCGGCTGCCCGGCTTCCGCCTGTCGGAGCTGGGCGTGCAGATGGCCAAGGCGGCGGCCCAGGGGCTCGCCGAGCGCCACGTGGTGCACGTGGTGGCCAGCCCGCTCGAACGCGCCCAGCAGACCGCCGAGCCGATCGCCGCCCAGTTCGGTCTGCCCGTCGGAGTGGACGAGCGGCTGATCGAGAGCGCCAACTGGTTCGAGGGCAAGAAGGTCTCCCCGGGCGACGGCTCGTTCCGTGACCCGCGCAACTGGTGGGTGCTGCGCGACCCGGTCACCCCGAGCTGGGGCGAGGCGTACCGGGCCATCGCCGAGCGGATGTTCGCCGCCCTGCACGCGGCCCGCGTCGCCGCCGAGGGGCGGGAGGCCGTGCTGGTCTCCCACCAGCTGCCCATCTGGACGTTGCGTCGGTACGTCGAGCGCAAGCGGCTCTGGCACGACCCGCGTAAGCGGCAGTGCGGGCTGGCCAGCCTCACCTCCTTCCACTTCGACGGCGCGAAGGTCGTCGGGATCGGATACACCGAGCCCGCCGCCCACCTCGTCGCCACGTCGCCGACCGCCCGGACGGCCAAGGGGGCCTGATGTCAGCCCGGAGGTGGATCGCGGGACTCCTCGCGGCCGTGACGGCCACGGCGGCGCTGACCGCCTGCTCCGCCGACAGCCAGGAGCAGCGCTGCACCACCACCGACGGCGTCATCGAGTGCGCCCCCGACCAGCGCTCCGCCGCGCCGAAGCTCGCCGGTGAGCTGCTCACCGGCGGCAGCTACGACGTCGCCAAGGACCTCGGGCAGGTCGTCGTGGTCAACTTCTGGGGCTCCTGGTGCCCGCCCTGCCGGGCCGAGGCCGACGACCTGGAGGCCACCTACCAGGCCACCAGGGGCTCCGGGGTGACGTTCCTCGGCATCAACGTGCAGGACAACCGGGACAAGGCTCTCGCGTTCGAGGAAGGCCGGGTCACCTACCCGAGCCTGTTCGACCCGCCGAGCCGGCTCGCCCTCGCCTTCGACGTCGCGCCGACCACCATTCCGACCACCGTGATCCTCGACCGGGACGGCCGGGTCGCCGTGGTCATCCGGTCGGCGGTCACCCAGGACCGGCTGCGACCGATCGTCGAGCGGATCGCCGCCGAGCAGCCCGCGCCCAACGGTTCGCGCTGATGGGCGAGACCTTCCACGACATCGCCAGCGGCGGCCCGCTGCTGCTGGCCATCGGCGCGGCGGCGCTCGCCGGGCTGGTCAGCTTCCTCTCCCCGTGCATCCTCCCGCTGGTCCCCGGCTACCTCAGCTATGTAACGGGCCTCGCCGGCACCGACCTGGAGCGTGCAAGGAAGGGCCCCCTGTCAACGCCTTCTGTAGAGCAGGGGGCCCCTGTTAACACCCTCGTCGGCGCCGAGGAGGCCGGCGGCGGGGTCGCCGTACGGGAACGGGCGGCGGAGCGTACCCGGGAAGGAAGCCGGACCGGCGCGGGGGTCAAGGGGCGGGTGCTGGCCGGGACGCTGCTCTTCATCGCCGGCTTCACCGCCGTCTTCACCGCCACCGCGATCCTCTTCGCCAGCGTCGGCCGGGTCCTCATCCAGTACGAGCGGCAGCTGGAGATCGGCGCGGGCGTGCTGATCGTCGTGCTCGGGCTGGCGTTCGTCGGGGTGCTTCCCGGCCTGCAACGGGAGTTCCGCATCCAGCGGCTGCCCGCCGCCGGCCTGCTCGGGGCCCCCGTCTTCGGCGCGGTCTTCGCGCTGAGCTGGATGCCCTGCACCGGCCCGACGCTCGCGGCGGTGCTCGGCATGGCCACCCCCGGCGGTCAGCTCGACCGGGCCGTGGTGCTCGCCGTGGCGTACTGCCTCGGGCTGGGGGTGCCGTTCGTCGTCTTCGGGCTGGCCTTCCACCGCCTGCTCGGGGTGTTCCGCGCCGTGCGTCGCAACAGCCGCTGGGTCACCCGGGTCGGCGGGGTCCTGCTGATCCTGATCGGCCTGGCGCTGGTCACCGGCGGGTGGACCAACTTCGTGATCTGGTTGCAGACCACCGTCGGCGTGGGCGAGGTGAGCATCTGATGACCGTCGTCGAGGACCGGCCCGCCCTGCCGGCCGACGCGCCCCGCCGCCGGCGCAACCCCGTGCTGGCCCTGCTGCGCAACTCGTGGCGGCAGCTCACCAGCATGCGTACGGCGCTGATCCTGCTCTTCCTGCTCGCCGTCGCCGCGATCCCCGGCTCGGTGCTGCCGCAGCGCGGGGTGAACCCGGAGAAGGTCGACACGTACTTCGTCGAGCACCCCGACCTGGCCCCGAGGCTCGACCGGATCGGCGCGTTCGAGGTGTTCGGCTCGGTCTGGTTCTCCGCGATCTACCTGCTGCTGTTCACCTCGCTGATCGGCTGCATCGTGCCCCGGCTGCGCGACCACGTGCGCGCCCTGCGGGCGAAGCCGCCGGCCGCGCCGAAGCGGCTGGACCGGCTGCCCCAGCACGCCGTGCTCACCGGCGTCGCCACCGCCGGCCCCGGAGCCGTCGAGGCCATCGCCGCCGAGCTGCGCCGCCGTCGCTGGCGGGTGCAGGTGCGTGGCACCGAGGTCTCCGCCGAGAAGGGCTACCTCAAGGAGACCGGCAACCTGCTGTTCCACACCTCGCTCATCGCCGTGCTGCTCGGGGTCGCGCTCGGCTCCTGGTACGGCTGGCACGGCAACAAGCTGCTGGTGGCCGGCGCGGAGAACGCGTTCTGCAACACCCGCCAGCAGTACGCCGAGGCCAAGCTCGGCCCCCGGGTGGACAGCGCCGACCTGCCGCCGTTCTGCCTGACGCTGACCGACTTCGAGGCCACGTTCCTGGAGTCGACGCAGCCGGAGTCGTACCGGGCCACGGTCGACGTGGAGGAGGCCGGCCGGGCCACCCGCAGCGCGTCCTTCTCGGTGAACGACCCGCTGCGCCTCGGCGACGCCAACGTCTACCTGCTCGGCCACGGCTACGCGCCGATCCTGCGCTACACCGACCGGTACGGCAGGACGCAGACCAGCAACTTCCCGTTCCTCACCACCGGGGACGCCACCCTCACCAGCGAGGGCGTGGCCGCGTTTCCCGACGTCAACGTCGACCCGGCGACGGGGAAGCGGGACGCCGACCTCCAGGTCGCGTTCGAAGGGCTCTACCTGCCCACCGCGCCGCAGCAGCCCCCGTTCACCCGGTCGGAGTTCCCGACCGAGCGCAACCCGGCGGTGGTGCTGGTCGCGTACCAGGGGAACCTGGGCATGGACGCCGGCATCCCCGGCTCGGTGTACCAGCTCGACCAGCGCCAGGTCAGCAGCGGCAAGCTCAAGCAGATCGGCGACCGCAAGCTCGCCGTCGGCGAGAAGTGGACGCTGGACGACGGCAGCGTGCTGGAGTTCGTCGGCACGCAGCCGTACATCACGATCTCGGTCCGGTACGACCCCGGCTCGGCCCTGCTGCTCGTCAGCTCGACGACGTTGCTGGTCGGCCTCATGGGCGCACTGTTCGGCAGGCGTCGCCGGGTCTGGTTCCGCCTCACGCCGGCCGGGCCCGCCGGGACGGACGCCCCGCCGGCCGGGCCCGCCGGGGCATCGGATGCCCCGGTGGACCCCGCCGGTGGATCTCCGACGGCCGGTAGTAGCTTGGTGGAGGCCGGTGGCCTGCCGCGCACCGACTATCCAGGGTTCGCCGACGAGTTCGCGCAGCTCGTCGCCGCCGTCAGCGGCGGCGGAACGTCGCGCGGACAAGCCGGTGACGGGTCGCCGGGCGAGCTGGCCGGCGAGGGCCGCGACGTGGGTGGCCCGGCCGGGACGCGAGAAGGAGCGCAGTGATGTCCGCACTCTCCGACCAGTTGGTCACGTTCGCGATCCTGGCGTACCTGATCGCGATGATCAGCCACGCCGTCGAGTACGCCCTGGGCAACGCCCGCGCCGTCGCCCGGCCCGCCGCGCCCGCGCGCGAGCTGGTCGGGGCGGGGGTCGGCGCGGGAGTCGGCGGCACCGGCGGCCCGGTCGACGCGCCCGACGCGCCCGACGCGCCCGTCACCAAGGCGGCCGGGCCCGACCGGTCCGGCCCCGCCGACCGGGGTCGGCTCGCGGGCCGGGTCGCCGTCTGGATCACCGCGCTCGCCGCCGCGCTGCACCTCGCGGCCACGGTCACCCGCGGTGTCGCCGCCGACCGGATGCCCTGGGGCAACATGTACGAGTTCGTGCTGACCGTGTCGTTCATCGGCACGGCGGCGTGGCTCGCCGTGCTGTGGAAGCGCCCCTCGCTGCGCCGCCTCGGGCTGTTCCTCACCCTCGTCATGGTGCTGCTGCTGGCGTTCGCCGAGCTGAAGCTCTATGTCGAGGTGGTGCCGCTGACCCCGGCGCTCAAGTCGTACTGGTTCATCGTGCACGTGTCGACGATCAGCTTCTCGTCCGGCATCTTCCTGCTGGGCGTCGTGCCGGCGGTCGCGTTCCTCATGCGCAGTGGTTACGAGCAGGGCCGGCGCAGCTTCCCGTACACCCTGGCGAAGCGGCTGCCGGCGGCGGCCGGCCTGGAGCGGCTGACCTTCACGCTGCACGCCTTCGCGTTCCCGATCTTCACCTTCGCGGTGATCGCCGGGGCGATCTGGGCGGAGGCCGCGTGGGGCCGCCCGTGGGGCTGGGACCCGAAGGAGACCTGGGCGTTCATCTCCTGGGTGGTATACGCGGGCTACCTGCACGCCCGGGCCACCCCGAGCGTGCGGCGCAACGTGGCGACCTGGATCGCCATCGTCGGCTTCCTCACCATGCTGATGAACCTGTTCGGGGTCAACTTCTTCTTCACCGGCCTGCACTCGTACGCCGGGGTGAGCTGACCCGACGGGTCCGACCGTGCGCGCCGGTCGGACCCGGCCCCGGGTTCAGTGGCAGGTGCCGGTGCCCGAGTCGGTGAAGGTGCCGCCGGCCACGGGTAGGAACTGCCAGGTGTAGCTGCTCGGGGAGAGCGTCAGCTTGAGCACCCCGTAGGTCCGTCCGTTCTTCACCTCGCTGTTGGCGGCGGGCTCGGGGAACGAGCTCTGGAGCGAGCGACCCCCGGTGCCCACCACCCATTCCCGGATGCCCCGGGCCGGGTCGGCGACCCCGGACGGGTTCTGCGGGGCGAACCGTTCGTACTGGTGGTTGTGCCCGTTGATGACGATCTCGGCACCCGCGTCGTAGAGCGCCTGGAACAGCGGGCGGGAGTTCGACGACTGCCGGCCGCCGGAGCTGAACAGCGGGTGATGATATTGGGCCAGGGTGCAGCGGGTCGGGTGCGCGGCCAGGTCCGCGCGCAGCCACCGCTCCTGGGGCGAGCCGGCCTGGCAGCCGCCGACCTTCGAGCAGTTGGTGTTCAGCACGACGATGTGCCAGCCGGCCTTGTCGAAGGAGTAGTAGCCCTTGCCGGGCGGCAGGACCGGGCCGAAGTAGTCGAACGTGGGTTTGGCGTCGGCCGTGATGTAGTCGTGGTTGCCGAGGATGGGCTTCGTCCGGTCCTTGAACCGGCCCCAGGTCGGGTCGTAGCAGTTGGCGAGTTGGTCCGCCGTACCGCTGTCGGTCAGGTCGCCGCCGGCCATCACGGTGCCGGGCTCGCGGGCGACGATCTGCGCGGTCTGCGCGGCGCCGGTGGTGCTGCACGCGGAGATGTCGCCAGCGTTGAGCAGCACGTTGTCGCCCGTGGGCGGGGGGCCGGTCCGGATGATCAGTTGCGGGGAGAGTCCGGGGACCTCCCGGCTGTCGTAGAAGGCGCCGTTCGGGTTGTCGGACGAGAGGGAGAAGCCGACGATGCCGTTGCCGGTGACGGCGCCGGTGACGTCCAGCTCGTACCAGGTGTTGCTGCGCACCGTGCCGAGCGTGTCGAGCGGTCCGCCGATCGACGCTGGCCGGGTGGCGTACGTCAGGGTGCGCTCCGACCAGTCGGTGCCGACCCGCTGCGCGGTGCCGCCGGTCGGGCTGGGGGCGTTGGTGGTGTTCTGGACGTGCAGCCGCAGGCGGGCGCTGGTGACCGGGTCGACCAGCCGGGTGACCGTGAACTGAAGGTAAGAGATCCGGGTGGGGGAGGCGCCGACCATCAGTGTGTTGGTGCCGTTGAAGTTCGTGTTCGGGTTGGACGAACTGACGTAGGTGTCCTGGCTGGGGAGGAACGTCACGGTGGTGGTGGCTGCCGCTGCGGGCGGCGCACCGCCGAGTAGCACGGCCACGAGGGCGAGGGCCGTCAGCACGCCATGGGGAGCGCGTCTGTCCATGGGATCTCCGTCCGGGCCGGCCGACCACCACGGGTCGCGGTGCTGCTTCCAGGCCCGCCCATGCCCGGAGAGTGGACCCCTGGACCCGTCACCGCAGTGTCAACGATTGGTCACCGTCGGGTGATCACCCCGTCGGCGTCGCGGATGCGGACCAGCAGGGGCGAGAGGCCATCCGGGGCGCCGGACACGTACGCGTCGTCCATGCCCCCATCGTGTCGCCGGGTGCTCTTGCCGGCGAGCGCCGACCCGCTTCTGCGAGATGTTTAGAACTGCACTTATAAGAATTGTGGTGGGCGCGATGGCGTTGACGAAGCCGTCCGGCATCCGCTACCCGGGCAGCCTGGCCGCCGTGATTCCACAACCGCTCCACAATTCGCCCGTTGAGGGCTGACAGTCCGCGCGCGAGTCGCTACGGTCCGGCAGGTCGTGTCCCGCCGGGTTCGGTGGGTTCCTCTTCTCCAGCGCGGGAGTATCGGATGGGTGAGCAGATGTCGACAGCGGTGGTGATCCGCGCCCAGCTTCGCCGGTTGCGGGGCGCGGCGGGGCTCAACCAGGAGGAGTACGGGCGGCGAGTGCACTACTCGCCGTCGCTGATCTCGGCGGTGGAGTTGGGGCAGGCCACCCCCACGCTCGCCTACCTGAAGCGCGCCGACGAGGTGCTCGGCACCGGCGGGCTCTTCGTCGCGCTGCGCGCGCTGGGCCGCCGGGAGCGGGAGCCGATCTGGTTCCGGCCCTGGCTGGAGGCGGAACGGGAGGCCGCCCAGCTCCGTTGTTTCGGCGCGATGATGGTGCCCGGGCTGTTGCAGACGGCCGACTACGCGCGCGCGGTCTTCCGGCTGGACGCCGCCCTCACGCCCGATCGCGTCGAGGAGATGGTGGCCGCCCGCCTCGACCGGCAGGGCATCCTCGGCGGGGACGACCCGGCCCACCTGACCGCCGTGATCGACGAGACCGCCCTGCGCCGCTTCTCCGAGGGCACGGCCGAGATGATGGTCGGCCAGTTGCGCCACCTGGTCGACTGCGCCCGGCGGCCACACGTCCGGGTGCACCTGCTGCCGGTGGGGGGCGGGCTGCACGCCGGGCTGTTCGGGCCGTTCATCCTCGGCTGGTCGGCCGACGGCGACTGGACGGGCTTCCTCGACAACCAGATCGGCGGCACCGTGGTGGACGAGGTCGAGGGGATGGCGACGCTGCTGCGAAGGTGGGAGAGTGTGCGCAGCGACGCACTGTCCCGACAGCAGTCGATCGACCTGATCGAGGAGATCCTCAAGCCATGGACCTGACCGGTGCCCGGTGGCGCAAGTCCACCCGGAGCGGCAACGACAGCGGCGCGTGCGTCGAGGTGGCCGACAACCTGCCCGGCCGGGTGCTCGTACGCGATTCCAAGGACCGCGACGGCGCGGTGCTGATCTTCTCGCCGAGCGCCTGGCGGTCCTTCGTGGAGCTGGCGAGCGCCGGCTGAGCAGCCCTGCGCCTGCTGGTGTCGGCATCCGGCGCTGGCTGCTGCCGGTGGCTGCGTTCGTTGCTGCCGGTTGACCTGATCTGGCTGCTGCCGGTGCGCGTACCGGCGGTCGGTCAGGCGCCGAACCAGCCCGGGACGTCGAGCCGGAAGAAGTTCGGCTGGGCGACCCGGCTCAGGTCGTCCTCCAGGGCGCTCACCCGTTCCTCGCCCAGCGTCTGCGCCCAGCGGGCCCGCAGGGTGTCGAAGAGGGTCGCCGAGCGGCGCAGCCCGTCGTGCCCCCGATCGGTCAGCCGAATCAGCTTGCGCCGCGCGTCGGCGGGGTCGTCGGCGCGTTCCAGGTAGCCGAGGGCGACCAGCCGGTCGACGGTCTTGCCGGCGGCCTGCTTGGAGACGCCGAGGCGGTGACCGAGCTCGCTGGCGGTCGTGCCGGCCGGGCCGACGGCCTGGAGGACGAAGCCGTGCACCGGCCGCAGCTCCGGGTGCCCCTGCCGGGCCAGCTCCGTGTGCAGGTCGTCGACGAGGGTACGGAAGCCGGCCAGCAGCAGCAGGGGCAGCAGGAAGCCGGGGCGCTCGGGATCGCCCGGTGCCACGTTCACGGGGTCAGCCGTTGCCATGTTCGACAACCACGTTTACTATTTGGTCAACCACGTTGACCATCGTACGCGAAGAGGTTGTCCATGCCCCGACCGGCCTTCACCGCCCACACCCTCGACACCGCGCCCGCCGCCGCCCGGCCCACCATGGCCGGGGTCCACCGCAAGCTCGGGCACCTGCCCGCCGCCGTCGCCCTGATGGCCGAGTCCCCGGAACTGCTCAAGGGCTTCCTCTCTGCCAGCGCCACCTTCGAGTCCACCGACCTCGACCCGGTCGCCCGCGAGGTGGTCGTGCTCACCGTGGCCGTCCGCAACGAGTGCCACCTCTGCGTGGCCATGCACACCGCCACCCTGGCCCGGCACGGCGGCACGGCGGAACTGGCCGAAGCGCTGCGCGCCGGGACGGCGCTGCCCGAGCCGCGACTCGAGGCGCTGCGCCGGTTCACCGTCGCCGTGCTCGACCACTCCGGTGCCGTCCCCGACGAGGAACTGGCCGCCTTCTTCTCCGCCGGCTGGCAGCCCCGGCACGCGTTGGACGTCGTGCTCGGCATCGGCACGTACACCATCTCCACCTTCGCCAACCGCCTCGTAGACGCCCCTCTCGACCCGCCACTGGCCGCGTACGCCTGGACGCCCGCCGCCTGACCGCCGCCTTGCGCGTCGATCTTGCACTTTCGGCCCTTCGGATGGGTGCTTCGCCCTTTTCGCCCGGGCCGCAACCACAAGATCGGCGCGGGCGGGGGCAGCCCGCCCTGGTTCGGCTCGGTTCGGCTCGGTTCGACTCGGCTCGGTGATCAAGAAGTTTGCGTCATCGCAGAGATCAACTCTGACACTTTCCTCTTGATCACCGGGCTGGGCGGGTGGGGCCGGGCCGGGTGGGGTGACCCGCTGACCGCCGCCCGCAACCGGCGTCAGCCGCGCAGGAAGGGCAGCAGCAGGTCGGTCAGCTCGGCCGGGCGCTCCTCGAAGAGCCAGTGACCGCTCTCCTCGACCACCCGGCCCTCGACCGTGCGGGCGTACCGGCGCACCTGGTCGGCCACCTGCCCGCCGAGGCTGGCCCTGGCCCCGACGGCGAGCACCGGCATCGGCAGCGGTCGCTTCCGGTACGCCGCGTTGTCCGCGACGTCCTGCCCGAACGCCCGGAAGTAGGCGAAGCTGGCCCGCAGGTGTGCCGGATCGCCCAGGTGCCGGGCGTACTCCTCGATGTCGTCCGCGCCGATGCTGCCCTTGTAGGCGTACGCGACCATGGCGCCCACGTCGTGGCCGACCAGCCTGATGTCGCCGGCCAGCTCCGGCAGCAGCCCCCGCCACATCCGCCAGCACTGCGGGTAGCCGTGCAGCAGCACCAGGGTCGGCCCCCGGCGCCCGGGTGACTGGGCTGTCAATAGGGGGCCCTTCCTCTACAGAAAGCGTTAACAAGGGGCCCTTCCTTGCACCTCAGGCGGGTGCGGGAGACTGGGGGCATGGCGGCACGTGGGTTCCCGTACACCGATCTCAAGGACTTTCTCGCGGCCCTGGAGCGGGCGGGGGAGTTGCGTCGCGTCAGCGTCCCCGTGGATCCGACCCTGGAGATCAGCGAGATCGTCACCCGGACCGTGCGCGACGGCGGCCCCGCGCTGCTGTTCGAGCGCCCCACCCGGGGTGAGCTGCCGGTGGCGATCAACCTGTTCGGCACCGAGAAGCGGATGGCGATGGCGCTGGGCGTCGACTCCCTCGACGAGATCGGCGCGCGGATCGGCGCGCTCATCAAGCCGGAGTTGCCCGTCGGCTGGTCCGGCATCCGCGAGGGCCTCGGCAAGGTCATGCAGCTCAAGTCGGTGCCGCCGCGCAAGGTCAAGACGGCCCCCTGCCAGCAGGTGGTCTACTCCGGTGACGACGTCGACCTGGGCCGGCTGCCCGGCCTCCAGGTCTGGCCCGGCGACGGCGGCATCTTCCACAACTACGGGCTCACCCACACCAAGCACCCCGAGACCGGCAAGCGCAACCTCGGGCTCTACCGGCTCCAGCAGCACTCCCGCAACACGCTGGGCATGCACTGGCAGATCCACAAGGACTCCACCGCCCACCACGCGGTCGCCGAGCGGCTCGGCCAGCGCCTGCCCGTCGCGGTCGCGATCGGCTGCGACCCCGTCGTCTCGTACGCGGCCAGCGCGCCGCTGCCCAGCGACATCGACGAGTATCTGTTCGCCGGGTTCCTGCGCGGCGAGCGGGTCGAGATGGTCGACTGCCTCACCGTCCCGCTCCAGGTGCCCGCGCACGCCCAGATCGTGCTGGAGGGCTACCTGGAGCCCGGCGAGCGGCTGCCCGAGGGGCCGTTCGGTGACCACACCGGCTTCTACACGCCGGTCGAGCCGTTCCCGGTGCTGCACATCGAGACGATGACCATGCAGCGCGACGCGGTCTACCACTCGATCGTCACCTCGAAGCCGCCGCAGGAGGACCACGGCCTCGGCAAGGCCACCGAGCGGATCTTCCAGCCGCTGCTGAAGCTGCTGATCCCCGACATCGTCGACTACGATCTGCCGGCCGCCGGGGTGTTCCACAACTGCGCGATCGTGTCGATCCGCAAGCGCTACCCCAAGCACGCCCAGAAGGTGATGAACGCGATCTGGGGCGCGCACCTGATGTCGCTGACCAAGCTCATCGTGATCGTCGACGACGACTGCGACGTGCACGACTACCACGAGGTCGCGTTCCGGGCGTTCGGCAACGTCGACTACGCCCGCGACCTGCTGCTCACCGAGGGGCCCGTCGACCACCTCGACCACTCCTCCTACCAGCAGTTCTGGGGCGGCAAGGTCGGCGTCGACGCCACCCGCAAGCTGCCTACCGAGGGCTACACCCGGGGCTGGCCCGAGGAGATGACCATGGCCCCCGAGGTCGTCTCGCTGGTCGACAAGCGCTGGAAGGAGTACGGGATCTGATGGCCACCGCCGCTGCTGCGCCCGCGCGGCCGGGCCGCGTCAAGTCCTTCCTCAAGCTCGTCGCGATCGAGCACTCCGTCTTCGCGCTGCCGTTCGCGTACCTGTCGGCGCTGACCGCGATGCAGGTCAACGGCGGGCGGGTGCGCTGGGGAGACCTGCTGCTGATCACCGTGGCGATGGTCGGGGCGCGGACGTTCGCCATGGCCGCCAACCGGATCCTCGACCGGCGGATCGACGCGCGGAACCCGCGTACCGCCGCCCGGGAACTGGTCACCGGGGCGGTGAGCGTGCGGACGGCCTGGACCGGCGCGGGCGTCGCGCTCGTGGTGTTCCTCGCCGCCGCCGCCCTGCTCAACCCGCTCTGCCTGGCGCTCGCGCCGCTCGCCGTGATCCCGCTGGTCGTCTACCCGTACGGCAAGCGGTTCACCGACTGGCCGCACGCCATCCTGGCGGTCGCGCAGGCGGTCGGCCCGGTCGGCGCGTGGCTCGCCGTCACCGGCACCTTCGCCGGCTCCTGGCCGGCGTGGCTGCTCGGCGCGGCCGTCGGCCTGTGGATCGGCGGCTTCGACCTGATCTACGCCTGCCAGGACGCCGACGTCGACCGCGAGATCGGGGTGCACAGCGTCCCCGCCCGGTACGGGCTGCGGTTCGCCCTGCACGCCTCCACCGTCGCGCACGTGGTGACGTTCGCGGCGTTCGTCTGGTTCGGGGCGCTCGTCGGGTTCGGCTGGCCGTGGTGGATCGGGCTGGTGCTCACCGCCGCCGCGTTCGGCTACCAGCACCTGGTGGTCAGCCCGACCGACCTGAGCAAGGTCAACCGGGCCTTCTTCACGGCGAACGGGTTCGTCGGCATCGCGCTGTTCGTGTTCGCCCTGCTCGACCTGGTGGCGCGGCTCGGCCTGCGGGTGTGAGCAGGGGGTCGATGCCGGGCTGAGGATCGCCGCGCGGGAGTCGCTCTTCCGCATCGAGCCGTCCGCCCCGAGCGGTGGGCGGCTGCTACGACCAGTGTGCGGGCGGGTCGGCGTACCGGTGTGCGGGCGGATCGGCGTACCGGGCGCTCTCCAGCGACCAGTCGATCGTGCCCCGGACCGAGTTGGCCACGACCGCCACGTGATCGGCCACCGCCAGATCCAGCTCCGGCCCGAAGGACGGTAGGGCGCCCTGCAACTCGGTGAACCGGCGCATCCGAACCCGCCACCGGTCGGCCACCATCCCGGTGGCGGTCGTCACCGGCACGCCGTGCTCCCGCGCGAGTGCGAGCACCAGGTTGTGCCCGCCCGACGTGGCCTGGTCCCGCTTCAACGACACCACGTCGTTGAACCAGGACAACAGGTCGTTTCCGATCGTGTCGAGTTCGCGTAGCTGCGGGTGGTGGTAGATGGCGTCGGGTAGCGGGCGGCGGGTGACAAACTCCGTCAACGTGTACGAGACGTACGCCGCCGACGTCGCCCGCCGCAGGTCGACGTACTCGGCCACGTCCGGTTGATGGCCGGTGGACCGGTTCACCGCCTCCCGGTACGCCCCGTCGAGGTGGTGCGCCACCGCGTCGGTGAAGCGGGTCCGCCAGCCCTCGGGCATCTGCCGCCGGAGCGACCGAAAGGCATCCAGCAGCAGCCGGCGCAGTGGCCCGACGAAGCCCGGGTGCCGGGCGCTCGCACCGCTGCGCAGCGCTCGCAGGATCCCGTCCCGGAGCGCGCGGATCTGGTCCGGGGCCTCACCGAGCCGGCCGTCGCACAGGTCGTCGACCAGGAAGAACCAGGTGAAGAGCAGACTCACCGCACACAGCTCGGGGGTGCCGGCGTCCGGGTAGAGGCGGGCCGCGTACCGGGCGAACCCCGCCCGGCCGAGCTGGTCCAGGCCGGCGCGGTCCAGCGGCAGGTCGGCGCGGGCCAACCGGTTCTCCAGCCACTCCTGCACATCGTCGGCGTGCCCGGACATCCGGGGCGTCAGCGGACACTCCGCACTCAGCATCCGGGCCACCGCACCGGTCATTGACCTTCCTCCACATCTGTGCCGCGTTGCCGGGCGACCAGGAACCCCCGGTTCGACGGGGTCGAGCCGACCGGGCAGGCTTGAAGCATGCGTGAGCCATGGGTGGTCGGCATCTCCGGGGCGTCCGGTACGCCCTACGCGGCGGCGGTCGTACGCGGATTGCTGGACGCGGGTGCCCCGGTCGATCTCGTCGTCTCCCGGGCCGCCCGGCTGACCATCCTCGACGAGACCGGGCGGGCCTTCCGCGACGGGCACTGGGCCGAGGACCTCGCGGCCTGGCTCGGGCGTGACCTGGGCGACGCCGACGTGCGGCACTGGCCCGCCGGCGACCTCGCCGCCGGCCCCAGCAGCGGCTCCTACCGGGTACGCGGGATGGCGGTCGTGCCGGCCAGCACGGCGGCCTGCGCCGGCATCGCGATCGGCCTGTCGAAGGACCTGTTGCAGCGGGCCGCCGAGGTCAACCTCAAGGAGCGCCGGCCGGTGGTGGTCGTGCCCCGCGAGACGCCGGTGACCCGCAGTCACCTGGAGCACCTGATCGCCCTGCACGACGCCGGGGCGGTGGTGCTGCCCGCGAGCCCGGGCTTCTACGGCGCCGGGGCGTCCGCCTCCGCGCAGCAGCTCGTCGACTTCGTGGCGGGGAAGGTGCTCGACGCGCTGGGCGTGCCACACACGCTGTTCCGCCGCTGGTCCGGCGAGCTGGGCGCTGCCCGCTCCTGACTCGGCCCGGCGTCGGGCGCTCCTGACTCGGCCCGGGTCGGGCGCTTCTGACTCGGCCTCGGGTCGGGCGGCTTCGGCCCTGCCGCTGCGGACCCCGACGCACGCCGGACCGGTGGCCGGACGCGGGCCGGACTGGCCGGCCCGTGCCCGTCAGCGCACCTGCTCAGTACACCCCTGGTCAGTACATCCCGGCATTGGCCGGGCCAGGGCCGGTCGACGCGGCGGGGCCGACGTTGCGAGCCTTCCCCATGTCGTCCGCCTCGTCCAGCATGCCCTCCCCCTCAAGCAGGGCCCGCACCTCGGATTCCCGAAACCGGCGATGCCCGCCTGGAGTCCGGATGCTGCCTATCCGGCCAGCGGCCGCCCAGCGCGTCACAGTCTTCGGGTCTACCCGAAACAGCGCGGCGACCTCACCCGGTGTCAGCAGGCGATCTCCAGTGTCCACAGCCCCCTCCTCGCGTCGACGAAGCCCCCGGCTGAACACACTGCCCCCGGCCGGTGCGAGCCCAGAGCCGTCATGAGGGACGTATGGCAATTACAGCACCAGCGACCTGGCCTGTCCGCCAAACGCGAAAAACGCACTGAGTGGGAAGTTAGTAAACTGGGGCGGCTCTGCTCTCCCTCGACCGAAGGTCTGCGGACACTCACCTGCTGTCATGTGCAACGCATGCCGGGCGACCCGCGTTACGCCCCAACGACTAGGGTCACAGTCCGTGGACGCCATCGACCTCAGCCTCGTGGAGCTGTTGCAGGGCAACGCCCGACTCTCGTACGCCGAGCTGGCCCGCCAGGTCGGCCTCTCCGCCCCGGCCGTGCACGAGCGGGTCGGCAAGCTGGAGTCGAGCGGCGTCGTCCGGGCGTACCGGGCGGAGGTGGAGCCCGAGGCCATCGGGCTCGGCGTGACCGCGCTCATCGGCATCGTCGAGGACTCCGGCGGCGACACCGACGACGTGCTGGAGGCGTTCCGGCGAATGCCCGAGATCGAGTCCTGCTATTTCATGGCGGGGGTCGAGTCGTTCCTGCTGAAGGCCCGGGTCGGCACCATCGCCGAGCTGGAGCAGCTGATCGTGCGGCTGAACCGTACCCCCGGGGTGGCCTCCACCCGGACCGGCATCGCCCTCTCCACCAAGTGGGAGAACCGCCCGCAGCCGCTCGGCCGCCCTGCCACCTGACCACCTGACCGCCCCGCCACCTGACCGCCCCGTTGCCCCGCCGGGCGGCGCGGCCCCGGCACACGGCGGCGACCAGGGCCGACCCGCTTGCTACGTTTCCGAACATGACTCATCTCGACCGGTGCGACGAGGCCAGCCGGCGCTGGGTGACCGAGGCGATCGCCACGGTCGAGGCCGACGCCAACCGGTCCGCCGACACCCACCTTCTGCCGTTCCCGCTGCCCCGGGAGTGGGGGATCGACCTCTACCTCAAGGACGAGTCGGTGCACCCCACCGGCTCGCTCAAGCACCGGCTCGCCCGGTCCCTGTTCCTCTACGGGCTCTGCAACGGCTGGATCGGCCCGGGGACGACGGTCGTCGAGGCGTCCTCCGGCTCGACGGCGGTCTCCGAGGCGTACTTCGCCCGGATGCTGGGGCTGCCGTTCATCGCGGTGATGCCGGCGTCCACCTCGCCCGAGAAGATCATCCAGATCGAGTTCCAGGGCGGGCGCTGCCACCTCGTCGACGACCCGGCCAAGGTGGTCGTCGAGGCGCGCTGGCTCGCCGAGGACTCCGGCGGGCACTTCATGGACCAGTTCACGTACGCCGAGCGGGCCACCGACTGGCGGGGCAACAACAACATCGCCGAGTCGATCTACGCCCAGCTCGCGCTGGAGCGGCACCCCGTACCGGCCTGGATCGTCGTCGGGGCCGGCACCGGCGGCACCAGCGCCACCATCGGGCGGTACACCCGGTTCCGGCGGCTGCCCACCAAGCTCTGCGTGGTCGACCCGGAGAACTCGGCGTTCTATCCCGCCTGGCAGGCGGCCGACTGGTCGGTGTGCACCGGCCGGGGCTCGCGGATCGAGGGGATCGGCCGGCCCAGCGTCGAGGCGTCGTTCCTGCCCGCCGTGGTGGACCGGATGGTCCAGGTGCCCGACGCCGCCTCCCTGGCGGCCATGCGGGCCGGCTCGGCCCTGCTCGGCCGCCGGGTCGGCGGCTCCACCGGCACCAACCTGTGGGGCGCGTTCGGCCTGATCGCCGGGATGCTCGCCGAGGGCCGCACCGGCTCGGTGGTCACGCTGATCTGCGACCCGGGGGACCGGTACGCCGACACGTACTACGCCGACGACTGGGTGGCCGCGCAGGGCCTCGACCTCGCCCCGCACCTGGCGACCGTCGATCGCTTCCTCACCACCGGTACCTGGCCTGCGTGAAAGGAGGGGCCCCCTATTAACGCATTCTGTTGTACAAGGGGCCCCTCCTAACACCTGAGGAAACGCGAGACGCTCAGCGCGGGGCGACACGGTCGGCCAGGCCCGGGTAGCGCAGCACCCAGCCGTCCGGGTCGACGTCCAGCTCGGCGGTGAACGTCCCGCTGGCGAAGCGGATCCGGCCCGGCCCGAGCGCCGTGTAGACCTGCTCGGCGGGCAGCACCATCAGGCTGGGCACCAGCACCCACGCCACGGTGATCCGGTGCCCCGTCCCCGCCCCCGTCGAGGCCGAGGTCAGCCCGAGCCGGCGTACCGGAAGGGTGTTGAACAGCGGCGAGCCGCTCAGGTCGACGTCCACCGCGCCGGCCAGCCGGTCCGGATCGTCGGTGCCCGGCAGGCCCGCCGGCGGATGCCCGGCCACCCGTAGCGCCGCGTCCAGGTCGCCCTGCTCGGTGGTGGTCACGCGCCACCGGCCGCCGACCGGTTCCAGGCGTACGCTCCGCTGCCAGCCCGCCCCCTCCGCCTCGACCTCCAGCCGGCTGGTCGCCCAGTCGGAGCCGGCCGTCAGCCGGTAGCGGCAGGTGTAGGGGATCGGGTCGACGGCGAGCGCGACGCCCCGCGCGCCGAGTCCGGCGCCGTCGTCGACCACCACGTGCTCGCTGCCGGCGGTGTCCGTGCGGCCCCAGAACAGCGACTTCGGCATGGTCGGCATGAACCCGGACATTACGGCACGCCGCACCCGCCGGCAGCGTAAGCGGAAACACCGCCGCGGAGCGTGGGCTCTGCGGCGGCGTTCCGGTCGTCGTCAGGATCAGTGGGTACGCGCCGGCGGTCGCCCGCCGAAGCCACGCCGGTCGTCACGGGGCCGGTCGTCCCGTCCGCGCCCCTCGGGACGGAATCCGCCCCGCCGATCGCCGGTACGCGGGTCCCCGCCCCGCTCGCCGAAGCCCCGCTCGCCGAAGCGGCGCTCGC
>NZ_JBHUVA010000020.1:34333-86341 GCF_042670805.1 Micromonospora sp. NPDC057141
CCGGTGGGTCGGTCGTCGTAGCGGCGCTCGCCACCGGCGCGGTCGTCGAACCGTCGCGGGCCGGTCGGTCGGTCGTCGTGGCGCCGCTCGCCGGTCGGTCGGTCGCCGTAGCGGCGCTCGCCGGAGGGCCGCTCGTCGGTCGGGCGGTCGCCGTAGCGGCGCTCGCCACCGGCTCGGTCGCCGAACCGCCGGTCGCCCCGGTCGTCGTGGCGGTGCTCGCCCGTCGGGCGGTCACCGAACTGGCGGTCCCCGCCGGCGTGCTGTTCCCGGTCGCCGTACCGCCGCTCACCGAAGCTGCGTGCGCCAAAGGCGCGCTCGCCGGTGGGTCGGTCGTCGTAGCGGCGCTCGCCACCGGCGCGGTCGTCGAACCGTCGCGGGCCGGTCGGTCGGTCGTCGTGGCGCCGCTCGCCGGTGGGTCGGTCGCCGTATCGCCGTTCGCCGGTGGGTCGGTCGCCGTAGCGACGCTCGCCCCGGCCGTCCCGGTCGCCGTAGCGACGTTCGCCCCGGTCCTCGAACCGTCGCGGGCCGGCCGGGCGGTCGCCGTGCCGGCGCGGGGCGGGGGGCTCGTCGCGGACCGGCACGCCGCTGGGCTCCTGGGCACCGATCAGCTCGGCCAGGGCCGGGTCGCCGGCCCGGACCCGGGTCTCCGCCGGCTCGACGCCGGCCTTCTGCAACATGGCGAGGGTGGTCCGGCGCTGCTTGGGCAGCACCAGCGTGGCCACCGCGCCCGACTCGCCGGCCCGGGCGGTACGCCCCGCCCGGTGCAGGTAGTCCTTCGGGTCCTTCGGCGGGTCCACGTGCAGCACCAGGGAGACGCCGTCCACGTGGATGCCCCGAGCCGCCACGTCCGTGGCGACCAGCACACTCATCCGGCCCTCGCGGAACTCGGCCAGGGTCTTGGTGCGCATCCGCTGGGTCTTGCCCCCGTGCAGCCCGCCGGCCCGTACGCCGACGGCGGCAAGCTGCTCGACGAGCCGGTCAACCCCGAGCTGGGTGCGGGCGAAGAGCATCGTCCGGCCGGACCGGGCGGCGATGGACGCCGCCACGGCGAACTTGTCGTGCGGCGGGACCAGCAGCAGGTAATGATCCATCGTGGACACGGCGGCGGTGGCCGAGGCGGTCGAGTGGGTGACCGGATCGGTCATGAACCGCTTGACCAGCGAGTCCACGTCGCCGTCCAGGGTGGCCGAGAAGAGCAGCCGCTGGCTGCCGGCCGGCGTCTTGGCCAGCAGCTCGGTGACCTCCGGCAGGAATCCCATGTCGGCCATCTGGTCGGCCTCGTCGAGCACGGTCACCTCGACGTCGTCGAGGCGGCAGACGCCCCGGTTGATCAGGTCGCCCAGCCGGCCAGGGGTGGCCACGACGATCTCCACTCCCCGCCGGAGCGCGTCGATCTGCCGGTCGTACGGCACGCCTCCGACGGCGGTCTTGAGGAAGATCCCGACCGCCTTGCCGAGCGGTACGAGCGCGTCGTTGACCTGCATGGCCAGCTCCCGCGTGGGCACCAGCACCAGGGCCCGGGGGTGCAGCGGTCGGGCCCGGTTGCGCTTGGCGAGCCGGGCGATCACCGGCAGGCCGAAGGCGAGGGTCTTGCCGGAGCCGGTCTGACCCCGACCGAGGACGTCGCGCCCGGCGAGGGCGTCCGGGACGGTGGCCCGCTGGATCGGGAACGGCGTGGTGATGCCCAGCCGGCCGAGCGCCTGGACCAGCGGCTCGGGCAGGCCGAGCGCGGCGAAGTCGACGACGGCCTCGTCTGCGGTGTCCAGGTCGGCCTCGGCCTCGCTGTCGGTGGCCGGGTCGGCCTCGGCTTCGATCGCGGTGTCCGGGTCGGCCTCGGCCTCGATGTGGGCGTCGATGACGATGGCGGTGTCCGCGTCGACATCGGCCTGGGTGTCGCTGGAATCGTCGACGGCGGCGTCGAGCGCAGCGCTGCCGCCGACGAAGGTGTCGCCGGGAGCGGTCTCGGCGACGGTCGGAGAGTCGGTCCCGGCGGCGGGGATGTCGGCCGGGTCGCTCACCTCGGCCGTGGTGTCGAAGACGGACGGGAACGTGCTGGGGTCAGCAAACGTGGTCAAGAAATGCCTTTCGAGCGGGGCGCATCTTCGCGATGGCCTGCCGCAGCTGAACGCCGCCGGATCGCCCGCAAGATCGCCCATGGACGCGCCTCACGCGCGCCGGGTCAGTGATCACGACAAGTGTACGGCGGCACGGCAAACCCGCCACCCTGCCACGAGACCGTAGTGGGCGGGCTCACCATCCTCCGGGCCCGCTCAGCTGCCTCCTCAGGCCCGCTCAGCTGCTCCTCCCGGCACGCTCAGCTGTTGAGGAGGCCGCCGACCAGCCCGTCCATCGTGTCGCCGGCCAGCAGCACGATGAGCACGCCGATCGCGACGAGCAGCCCGAGCGCCGCTGTCAGGACGATCACCACCTTGGCGGTGCTGGACCGCGCGGTCGGGGCATCCGTCCAGCCCTGGGCCAGGATGTGTCCGGTCAGCGAGCCGGAATTGTCCAGTTGATTGCCGGCGGGCAGCGCGACCGTGGCGAAGCCCGGCCCGTCGGTGCCGTACGCGGTGCTGGCCAGGTCGGCCGTCCCCGGGTCCGGACGCCCGGCGGAGACGCCGACCGTGGCCCGGCCGCCGGGAGCCCCGCCCGGGGGTGCCACCGGCCAGGCGGTGGTCGGGGCCGCGCCGTACAGGCCGGACGCCGGTCGGTCCGTTGCCGGCGGGCCCGAGGCGGGAACACCAGAGGCGGGGATGCCCGAGACCGGGGCCACCGGTGCCGGCGTCCTCGACGCGCCGGTGCCGGCGGGCGTGCCGTCCCGCTGCGTGGCCGGGTTGGTCGGCGGTGGCCAGGTCGGGAGCGCCGGCGCCGGTACGACAAGGGGCGGCGCGGCGGGTGGCGACGGTGGCTCCGTCGGGAACGGTGGCGCGGCGTGGCCCGCCGGCCGGCCCGAGGGAGCCCCGGCGAACGGCGGAGCTGAGGACGGCGCGGAGCCGGGCGGGCCGGCCGGGGGCCAGGCCGGGGCAGCCACCGCCGTCAGCGGTGGCGGCGGGAACGGCGGTGCCGGCATCGGACCGGGCGGCGGCGGAGGCTGCGGCACCGCCGGGCCGGGCGGGGGGATCGGCGGGCCGGGCACGGGCGGCACGGGTCCGGGACCCGGGGGAGGCACGGCGGGCCCGGGTGGAGGTACGGGCCCGGGCGACGGCACCGGGGGCGGGGGTACGGCCGGGCCGGGCGGCGGTACCGGGGCTGGCGGGTACGGACCGGGGGCTGGCGGCGTCGGCTCGGGGACCGGCGGGTTCGGCGACGGCGGGGTGGGGCCCGGCACGGGCGGCATGGGCGGGTTCGGTCCCGGGACGGGCCTGGGCTCCGGGGTGGGCCCAGGTTCCGGGGCCGGTGGCGAGGGCGGCCCGACTGGCTCCGGGGGCCCGACTGGCTCCGGGGGCTCGGCCGGCTCCGGGGGCCGTGCGGGCTCGGGCGGCTCCGGGCTCACCGGGGCCGACCGGTACACCTTGGCGCTGCCGGGCTTCGCCCCGCCCGTCCCCTCCGACCCGACGGCACCGGCTGCCTCGCTGGCGGAGACCCGGTTCAGGCCGGGCACCGAGGCGCTGGCCCGGGCGGACCCGGCGACACCGTTCCGCGGGCTCGGCACGGCCGGGCCGGGCCGGTCGTCCCCGGGGGTGGGCGTCGAGCCGACACCGGCGTCCGGCGTGACACGGACGGCTCCCGCGCCGTCCTCCCCGCCTGTCGGGCCGGTGGCGACACCCTCGATCGTCCCGCCGGGCGGTGTCGGAGGCTGGCCCGTGCGCGGGCCGGGGGCGGGCTCGGCCGCCGGGGCACCCGCGCGGTACGTGGTCCCGCCGCTCCCCGCGGCCGGCAGCGCGACGCCGTCGGGCGGGGCGGTCACGCTGGTGACGCTCACCCTGGCCCGTGCCGTCGCGGCGGGCGCCGCCGACGGCCCGTCAGCCGGCACGGTGCCGACCGGGGTGGGTGTTGGCCCGGCCGGGCCACCGCCGGGGACGGGTGGTGATCCGGGGTCGGGCCGGGATCCGGGGTCGGCCGTTCCCGCCGGAACCTCTTGCTCGCCCATGGTCGTCCTCCGTGCCCATGCTCGCCTCCGGGCCCGAGGCGTCGGGCCGAAAGTGTATGGGTGTCACGGTGCCACATTCCCGCCAGGCAGCACAGCCGGAGTGGACGGATGCGCTCAGCCGGCCGCGCTCGTCGAGGCGTCCGGCGAGGCGCTGTCGTCCGGTGCCGGGCTGCTGGCCTGGGTGGTCGGCGCCGGCGACGGGGACGGGGTGTCCGACGGGCTCGGCGTCGGCGTCGGCGTCGGGCTCGCCGTCGTCGGCTTCGGCGACGGCGTCGTGGGCTTCGGCGACGGGGTGGTCGGCTTCGGCGTCGGGGAGTTCGTCGGCTTCGGGGTCGTGGTCGGCTTCGGGGTGCTGGTGGGCTTCGGGGTCGGGGTCGGGGTCGCCGGGGCGGGCACCGCGCCGACCACCCGGGTGGCGGCGTAGAGCCGGGACCAGCCCACGGTGCTGATCTTCACCGTCTGGCCCGTGGTCGGGGCCTGCACCATCTTGCCGTTGCCGATGTACATCCCGACGTGGTGGATCGTCGTCCAGCTGCTGCCGGAGGCGAAGAAGAGCAGGTCACCGGGGAGCAGTGCGCTGCGGCTCACCGTGCGGCTCCGGGTCGCGTAGTACTGGTCGCGGGAGACCCGGGGCAGCTGGTAGTGGCCCGCCGACCGGTAGGCGGCCCACATCAGCCCGGAGCAGTCGAACGCGTTCGGGCCCTCGGCGGCCCAGACGTACGGGTCGCCGAGCTGGTCCAGGGCGTAGCTGACGGCGGCCAGCGCGGTCGGGCTCGCGGTGAGGCCGTTGTTGCTCTGCCCGTCGACGTATCCCGCGCCGAGCTGCTGTTCGAGGGCCTCCTGCTGGCGCTCCAGCTCGATGATCTGCGCGGTGTTGTCCTTGCGCAGCTTGAGCAGCTTCTTCTCCTGCTCGCGGAGCGACTTCTCCACGGCGGTGTACTGGTCGCGGACCGAGCGCACCCGGGTGTCGGCGGCCAGCCACGCCTGGTAGACGACCTGCTCGGCGGCGCGGGCGCGGGCCAGCTCGCCGGCGGCTGCGGTCGTCGCGCCCTCGGCCTCCTCGCCCCGGGTGATCTGCTGGAGCATGTTGAGCCCGTGCAGGTCCTCGGCGAAATCGCCGGGCGGCAGCGCGGCGGCGGCCTTGAGCGCGCCGGCTGCGGCGGTGTCGGCGCCCTCCTGGGCGCGGGCCAGGGCGTCGCGGGCCGTCTTCAGGTCCCGGTCGGCGGTGGCGAGCTGGGCCTCGGCCTCGGTGCGGGTCTGGCGTAACCCGAGCAGTTGGTCGCCGAGGAGGCCCACCTGGGCCTCGGCTGCCGCGATGGCGGCGGCGAGCGGGCCGGTGCCGAGCGGCGCGACGGGGAGCGCCGGACCGTTCCCGCCGAGCAGCGGGAGCCCGCCGGCCGCGACGGGGCGCGACCCGGTGTCGGGCACCACGTTGGGCAGCGGCGGGTCGGCGTACGCGGGGGTGGCGAGCGCGGCCGTGGCCACGGCGCTGAGCAGGGCGGACCACAGCATCGGCCGGAGCACCGGCGAGAACAGGGGTGCCCTCCGTCGCTGCCGTCGCTGCCGTCGCGTGCTCTGCACCATTCCGCTCCCCGTCCGGCGTGGGTGGGCGCCGCGCTCGGGTGGCGCGGCGGCGGGGGCGGCATCGAGTGTGGCGCGCCCCACCCTGTCTTACCGCACCCGAGCAGCGATGTCGATGGCGTAACAGGTTACGAGCGGCTGAGAGTCCGGTGAGGTACGTCGCTGCGTTCGACCGGATCGCCACCGGGTCGACGACCCGACGTAGGCTCGACGGGACCGCAGGTGGAAGGGACGTGGCTTTCGATGGACGCCGGACTCAAGCGCGAGCTCGAAGAGAAGGTGTACGCGGGGGAGCGGCTGACCCGCTCCGACGGGATCGCCCTCTACGACAGCGACGACCTGACCTGGCTGGGTCGCCTGGCGCACCACCGGCGTACGGAGCTCAACGGCGACCGGGTGATGTTCAACGTCAACCGGCACCTCAACCTCACCAACGTGTGCAGCGCGAGTTGTGCGTACTGCTCGTTCCAGCGCAAGCCGGGCGAGAAGGACGCGTACACGATGCGCATCGACGAGGCGGTCCGCAAGGCCAAGGAGATGGAGGACGAGCAGCTCACCGAGCTGCACATCGTCAACGGCCTGCACCCGACGCTGCCCTGGCGCTACTACCCGAAGGTGCTGCGCGAGCTGAAGGCGGCGCTGCCGAAGGTCAACCTGAAGGCGTTCACCGCGACCGAGGTGCAGTGGTTCGAGAAGATCAGCGGCCTGAGCGCCGACGAGATCCTCGACGAGCTGATGGACGCCGGCCTGGAGTCGCTGACCGGCGGCGGCGCGGAGATCTTCGACTGGGAGGTCCGGCAGCACATCGTCGACCACGCCTGCCACTGGGAGGACTGGTCGCGGATCCACCGGCTGGCCCACTCGAAGGGCATGAAGACCCCGTCGACGATGCTCTACGGCCACATCGAGGAGCCCCGGCACCGGGTCGACCACGTGCTGCGGCTGCGCGAGCTCCAGGACGAGACGGGTGGCTTCCAGGTCTTCATCCCGCTGCGCTACCAGCACGACTTCGTCGACTCGGCGGACGGCAAGGTCCGCAACCGGATCCAGGCGCAGACCACGATGGCGTCGCCGGCCGAGTCGCTGAAGACGTTCGCGGTCTCCCGGCTGCTGTTCGACAACGTGCCGCACGTGAAGTGCTTCTGGGTGATGCACGGCCTCTCGGTGGCCCAGCTCTCGCTGAACTTCGGCGTGGACGACCTGGACGGGTCGGTCGTGGAATACAAGATCACCCACGACGCCGACTCGTACGGCACCCCGAACACGATGCACCGGGACGACCTGCTGCACCTGATCTGGGACGCGGGCTTCCGCCCGATGGAGCGCAACACCCGCTACGAGGTCGTCCGCGAGTACGACGGGCCCCCGTCGCTGGCGGAGCGCCGGTCCGAGCCGCAGCAGGTGTGGGCCTGAGCGGCCCGTACCCTCGTAGGTCATGAGCGAGTCGAGCCAGCAGGGCCAGGGCGGCTTCCCCCGGCGGGACGCCGAGGGGCGGATCGTCGCCCTCGGCGACCTGCTGGGCATCAGCCTCGCCGGGCTGGTGATCGGCCTGCTCGCGCTGCTGCTGTTCGACTGGGGCCTCGCCACGCTGGGCGCGGGCGACTTCGGCCGCGCCAACGGCTGGCTGGCGATCATCCTGCCGGCGTGGCTCTACTGGGAGGACTTCCGGGCCTGGGAGTTCGGCGCGGCCCGGGTGGTGGCCGCGCTGGTGGCGGCCGGGCTGGCCGTGGTCGGCGGCCTGCTGGTGGCCGGGCTGGCCGACGGCCTGCCGCCCCTGCTGGGCGGCGGGCTCGGCGCCGCGGCCTTCACCCTGGTGTACGCGGTGGTCTGGTTTCCCGGAGTCCACTGGCTGTCCCGCCGGACGGGCTGAACCCCCGCCCGGCGGGGCCAGCCGGGGCGAACCTTCCGACCCGCATGCCGGGCGGAGAACGGAGTGCGACGTGAGCGCGGCGGTCAAGTACACGCTGGGCCGGATCGGGCTGTTCGTGGTGGTCGTCGCGGCGCTCTGGCCGGTCGACATGAACGTCTTCCTGAAGCTCATGCTGGCGTTGGCGTTCTCCGCCGCGCTCTCGTTCTTCCTGCTCAGGGGCTGGCGGGACGAGATGGCCGGGGAGATGGCCGGGGCCGCCGAGCGCCGCCGGGCCGAGAAGGAGCGGCTGCGCTCCGCCCTGGCCGGCGACGACGAGCAGCCCGGCGACAAGCACTGACCGGCGGCGTGCGGGTCACCAGTTGGTCGAGCCCGGGACCGCCGGCCACGGCTTGTTCGCCGGCTTGATCAGGTACGCGATGCCGCCCGAGCCGCTGGCCACCTTCCCGTCGGCGCGGTAGCGCTTGGTGCGCAGCCAGATCTGCTCGAACTGCTCCCGCTGGTAGACGTTGCGCACCTCCGCGTTCGACGACGACGCCGGGTCGTTGACGATCACGTCGCCGTCGGCGGTGAAGCCGACGACCACGAAGAGGTGCCCGGAGGTGCCGTAGTTCGACCCGTCCAGCTCGGTGTCGAGGAAGGACTGCGAGGTGACGACCGGGATACCGGCGGCGATGAAGC
The DNA here is from genome assembly GCF_042670805.1 of Micromonospora sp. NPDC057141. Lineage (NCBI taxonomy): Bacteria > Bacillati > Actinomycetota > Actinomycetes > Micromonosporales > Micromonosporaceae > Micromonospora > Micromonospora sp. NPDC057141. Next base: position 42,553 of record NZ_JBHUVA010000020.1, read on the forward strand.
GTTCCACCTCGTCGAGCGAGTGCAGCCGGGTCACCCGGGCGTCGATGCCGGGGAAGCTCGCGGCGTACGCGGTGTTGAACGGCCAGTTCCCCGCGCCTTCGTACTCGTAGTCCCAGGTCATCCGGGCGGCGTGGGCGATCTGGGGGTCGGTGTAGCCGGGGGTGACCCAGGCCAGGTCCTCGGCCGACGGGCCTCGGCCGTAGTACTCCAGCACCATCGTGGTCGACGTCGGGCTGCACCAGACCTGCCCGCCGCCGCCCCACTCGGGGTAGTTGCCCTTGTGGATCATCTGGGAGCGGGCGGGGACGGGCAGCTCCCTGCCCCAGGCGATCCCGCCCCGGCTCGGGGTCACGGTGAACCGGTCCGGCACGTTCGAGCTCATCGCGCCGAGCATCCGGACCCGGGGCGAGGCCGCCTGGCCGGGCCTGCGGTAGAGGCTGAGCCGCAGCTGGTACGACCGCAGCAGCACTCCGGCGGTGGCGTCGTCGATGGCGAACGTGTCCGTCCACACGCTCGACCAGGGGTCGCCCTGACCGTCCAGGGTGGCCCGCTTGACGTCGGCGTCGCCGGCGGCCCAGCGGCCCATGACGTACCAGGGGGTCCGGTCGCCGGTGCCGTACGTGCCCTGGAGTTCGACCTGGAGCCAGGTGCCAGCCGGGGTGTCGGCGTTCCACGAGGCGACCAGCTCGGTGGCGTCGAAGCCGATCCGGGTGACCGGCGAGGTCCAGGTGGCGTACTCCCAGGTGCCGGTGGTGCCGCCGTGCTCGTCGGTGAACTCGGTGGTGCCGGCGGGGCGGTCGATGGTGAGCCCGGCGTGGTGGCCGGGGACCGCCCGGGTGCCCCGGTGGGTGCCGGAGCGCCAGTCGGGGTGGCTGGACCACTCCTGGAAGGTGATCTGCTCGTCGTGTTCGACGGGCGGGTGGTGGCCGCCGGCGTGGGCGGGGGCGGTCGTGCCGGCGAGGGCGAGCGCGGCGACGCCGGTGAGGGCGATCGTGCGTAGGGCAATGCTGGCCATGGGATCTCCGCGAGGTGAGGCGGGTCGGGGCATGCTTGCCGGTCACTATCCCGCCCGGCGAGAAGTTTCGCCAGATGTTCAAGGGTGGAAAGTCATTGCCGACGTGAGGATACGGTCGGGATGGATCACATAGTGAAAGATATTGATCTGACCATGTGACGAGTGGTGAAGTGTTGACCACGAGACGGGATCTCCCCGTACCCCCAGGAGGTTGTCCATGGCCTTCCGCACCCCGACCCGCCTGCGTCGCGCACTGGTGCTCGCCACCGCCGCCGGCCTGGGCCTCACCGTCGCCACCGGACCGGTCTCCGCACGCCCCGCCCCGGAGCCCGCCGCCGAGCCGGTCGCCGCCGAATACGACGTGCTCGGCGTACGAACCCTGGCCGCCCGCAACGCCATCGCCCGCACCGGCGCGGCCGTCGACGCCGCCGAACACGGCGTCCTGCATGTCACGGCGACCGGCGCCGAGGCGGCGGCGATCAGGCGACTCGGCTACCAGGTGGAGAAGCAGGCCGGCCACGCCCACTCCGACGGCGTCGGCACGACCGCCTTCCCGCCCGCCGACTCCAACTACCACGACTACGCCGAGCTGACCGCCGTGGTGAACAAAGTGGTCGCCGACCACCCGACCATCGCCCGCAAGATCAGCATCGGCAAGTCGTACGAGGGCCGCGACCTGATGGCCGTGAAGATCTCCGACAACGTCGCCACCGACGAGGCCGAACCGGAGATCCTGTTCAACTCCCAGCAGCACGCCCGCGAGCACCTGACCGTCGAGATGGCGATCTACCTGCTCAACCTGTTCACCGACAGCTACGGCAGCGAATCCCGGGTCACCAACATCGTCAACACCCGGGAGATCTGGATCGTCCCCACCGTCAACCCCGACGGCAGCGAGTACGACATCGCCACCGGCTCGTACCGGTCCTGGCGAAAGAACCGCCAGCCCAACAGCGGCTCGACGGCGGTCGGCACCGACCTGAACCGGAACTGGAGCTACAAGTGGGGCTGCTGCGGCGGGTCCTCCGGGCTGCCGTCGTCGTCGACCTACCGGGGCCCGTCCGCCTTCTCCGCCCCCGAGACGAAGGCGCTGCGTGACTTCGTCAACAGCCGCGTCGTCGGCGGGGTGCAGCAGATCAAGGCCAACATCGACTGGCACACGTACTCGCAGCTCATCCTCTGGCCGTTCGGTTACACGACGGCGAACACCACCACCGGGATGACGGCGGACCAGTACAACACCTTCGCCACCCTCGGCCAGCAGATGGCGGCCACCAACGGCTACACCCCGGAGCAGTCCAGCGACCTCTACGTCACCGACGGCGACAGCCTCGACTGGATGTGGGGGACGCACGGCATCTGGGCGTACACCTTCGAGATGTACCCCGGCTCGTCCGGCGCCGGCGGCGGCTTCTACCCGCCCGACGAGGTCATCCCGGCCCAGACCTCGCGCAACAAGGAGGCGGTCCTGCTCTTCTCCGAGTACGCCGACTGCCCGTACCGGGTGATCGGCAAGCAGGCCCAGTACTGCGCCTGACCCGTCCGTGGTGCGGGGCCCCGTCCGGAGCCCCGCACCCGTGTCGGTCTCGTCACGCCAGGTCATAGTTCCTAGATCAACGAGGTGCCGTCGGGGCGTGCGCTACGGTGGCACCGACCAAACCGCAGCGAAGCCGGTGCGAATCCGGCGCTGTCCCGCAACTGTGATGCCCCACCCGCGACGTCCGGCCCTCCGGCCGCCGTCGACCCAGGCGTCGGCCGGCCGGCCGACGCCGACGTGTGTGGGGCGAGCCAGGTCGCCTGCGGCGCGGTCGCGACACGCGCTCTCGAGGAAGGGCGCCTCGCGGACGGGCACCCACCAGGCTCCTGTCGGCGAAGCACCAGGCTCCTCGACCGACAGGAGGACAAGTGTTCCGACGTACCCCCCGGCTTCTCGCCGCGACCCTCGCGGTGGCCGCGCTCGCGCTCGGCGCGTGCGCCGAGAAGAGCTCCGACGACGCCGCCCCCGCCGCCGGCGGCACCTCGGCCGCCGCCGCCTTCCCGGCCACCGTCGGCAAGCTCACGCTGGACCAGCGCCCCGAGAAGATCGTCTCGCTCTCGCCGACCGCGACCGAGATGCTCTTCGCCATCGGCGCCGGCAAGCAGGTCACCGCCGTCGACGACCAGTCGAACTACCCGCCGGACGCGCCGAAGAGCGACCTGTCCGGCTTCCAGCCCAACGCCGAGGCGATCGCCGGCAAGGCCCCCGACCTGGTGGTGCTCTCCAACGACACCAACAAGATCGTCGAGCAGCTCACCACGCTGAAGATCCCGGTGCTGCTCACCCCGGCGGCGACCACGCTGGAGGACTCCTACCGGCAGCTCGCCGAGCTCGGCACGCTGACCGGCCACGCCGACGAGGCCGCCGACGTCGCCAGCCGGATGAAGGACGACATCGCCAAGCTCACCAAGGACCTGCCGCAGCGGTCGGCGAAACTGACCTACTACCACGAGCTGGGCCCGGAGCTGTACAGCGCGACCAGCAAGACGTTCATCGGCTCGATCTACGCCCTCGCCGGCCTGGCGAACATCGCCGACGCGTCGGACGCCGACGGCAGGAACGGGGGATACCCGCAGCTTTCCCAGGAGATCATCGTCAAGGCGAACCCCGACTTCGTCTTCCTGGCCGACACCAAGTGCTGCCAGCAGAGCCCGGAGACGGTCAAGGCGCGCAGCGGCTGGGCCGGCGTCACCGCCGTCAAGAACAACCAGGTCGTCGCGCTCGACGACGACATCGCCTCGCGCTGGGGCCCGCGGGTCGTCGACCTGCTCCGGGCCGTCGTCGACGCCGTCGCCAAGGTGCCGGCGTGACCCACGGCCCACTGTCCTCGGCGTGCGCTCGCGGTGAGGGGCGTTAAGAGGGGGCCCCTGCTATGCGGAAAGCGTTAACAAGGGGCCCCTCCTTCGCGCAGCGGCCGGCCGGGCTTCGGCCCGGCTGGCTCGCCGCCGGAGTGGCCGCCGTGCTCGTCGCGCTCCTCGCCGGGGTCTCCCTCGGCCCGGTCAGCCTGCCCCCCGGCGGCGTCGCCGCCGAACTGCTCAACCTGCTGCCCGGGGTCCGCCTCGACAGCGGACTGAGCGAACGCGAGATCGCCATCGTCACCGAGCTGCGGCTGCCCCGGGTCGTGCTCGGGCTGCTCGTCGGCGGGCTGCTCGCCCTGGCCGGCGGCTGCTACCAGGGCGTGTTCCGCAACCCGCTGGCCGACCCGTACCTGCTCGGGGTGGCGGCCGGGGCCGGGCTCGCCGTCACCGCCGTGATCTCCCTCGGCGCCGGAGCGGGCGGCGCGCTGACCGGGCTCCCGGTCACCATCCCGCTCGCCGCGTTCGTCGGCTCGCTCGGCGCGGTCGCCATGACGTACCTGCTCGGGGCGGCCGGCGGGCGGGGGCGCTCCACGGCGACGCTGATCCTGGCCGGGGTGGCCGTGTCCGCGTTCCTCGCCGCCGGGCAGACGTACCTGCTCCAGCGCAACTCCGACAGCATCCAGCAGGTCTACTCCTGGCTGCTCGGCCGGCTGGCCACCGCCGGCTGGCACGACGTCCGGCTGGTCCTGCCGTACTTCCTGCTCACCACGGTCGTGGTGCTGCTGCACCGGCGCGAGCTGGACGTCCTCTCCGTCGGCGACGACGAGGCCGGCAGCCTCGGCCTGCACCCGCAACGCTCCCGCTACCTGCTGATCGCCGCCGCCTCGCTCGGCACCGCCGCCGCCGTCTCCGCGTCCGGGCTGATCGGCTTCGTCGGGATCATCGTCCCGCACACCGTACGGCTGCTCGCCGGCTCCAGCTACCGGGTGATCCTGCCGCTGTCCCTGCTCTTCGGCGGGGCGTTCCTCGCGCTGACCGACGTGGTCGCCCGGACCGCCGCCGCCCCCGCCGAGGTGCCCATCGGCGTGGTCACCGCGCTGCTCGGCGGCCCGTTCTTCGTCCTGGTGCTGCGCACCGCCCGCCGGGCGCTGACGTGAACGCCCCGCCGCCTCCGGCTGCCGCGCCCGCCGTCGAGGTGCGGGGCCTGCGGGTCAGCCTGGACGGCGCGCCGATCCTGGCCGGCGTCGACCTCACCGTCGAGCGGGGCGAGTGGGTCACCGTGATCGGCCCGAACGGCGCCGGCAAGTCGACCCTGCTGCGCGCCCTCGGCGGCCTGCTGCCCGCGCCGGGCGCGATCCGCATCTTCGGTACGCCGAGCGAAGCGCTGCGCCGCCGCGAGCGGGCCCAGGTGGTGGCCACCGTCGCACAGTCCCCGGTCGTCCCGGCCGGCATGACCGTCTTCGACTACGTGCTGCTCGGCCGCACCCCGTACATGCCGCCGCTGGGCCGGGAGTCCGCCGCCGACCTGGCCGCCGTGCGGGACGTGCTGGAGCGCCTCGACCTCGACGGCTTCGGCCGCCGCGAGCTGGCGACCCTCTCCGGCGGCGAGCGGCAACGGGTCTTCCTGGCGCGGGCGCTGGCGCAGGGGGCGACCCTGCTGCTGCTCGACGAGCCGACCAGCGCCCTGGACATCGGCCACCAGCAGGAGGTGCTGGAACTGGTCGACCAGCTCCGCCGCGAGCACGGCCTCACCGTCCTCGCCACCATGCACGACCTCTCCCTGGCCGGCGAGTACGCCGACCGGATGGTCCTGCTCGCGGCCGGCCGGGTCGCCGCCGCCGGCCCGCCGCGCGACGTCCTCACCGAGGACCTGCTGGCGCGGCACTACCGCGCCTCGGTCCGCGTCCTGCCCGGCGAGCACGGCCCCCTGGTGGTCCCGGTCCGCCCCCGCTGAGGTGCAAGGAGGGGCCGCTTGTTAGCGCTTTCCGTATAGGAAGGGTCCCCTGCAAACCGCCCGCACCGCCGCGCCCGGCGAGGGGCGTCGGCGCAGCGGCGGGGCGCAGCGTGCGGTCAGCGCGTGGGCCGGGCTACGACGGAGAACAGGGCGCCCTGGGGGTCGCGCAACGCGACGAGGCGGCCCTGCGGGGTGTCGTGGGGCGGAACCAGGACGGAACCGCCCAGCTCGGCGGCCCGGGCGGCGGTGGCGTCGGCGTCGGCCACGGCGAAGTACACCGTCCAGTACGCCGGCAGGTCGGCCGGGAAGTCGTCGGCCAGCGGCGGCGTCATCCCGCCGACGATCCGCTCGCCGCACCGCCACCCCGTGTAGGAGGGGTGGACGCTTCCGCCCGTCTCCGGCGGGACCGGTCCCGCCGGCGCCTCCTCCGGGTGCCAGCCGAAGACCAGCTCGTAGAAGACCTTCGCGCCCTCCGGGTCCGGGGTGATCAGCTCGTTCCAGCACATGGCCCCGGGGACGTCGAACAGTTCCGCCCCGGGGTGGGCCATCGGCTGCCAGACGCTGAACACCGCGCCGGCCGGGTCGGCGAAGACCGCCATCCGCCCCTGGTCGGACACGTCGAACGGGGCGACCAGCACCTGCCCGCCGGCCGCCTCGACCCGGGTCGTGACCAGGTCCGCGTGGTCGGTCGCCACGTACGTCGACCAGATCGGCACCTGGTCCGGCGCGGCCGGCGGGCCGGCACCGGCCACCGCGCGCCCGTCGAACAGGAACGTGGTGTAGCCGGCGGCCTCCGGCTGCGGCGCGATCCGGGTGGTCCAGCCGAACAGCTCCGGGTAGAAGCGCCGGGCGTCCACCAGGCCCGGGGTGGCCAGGTCGGCCCAGCACGGCGTGCCCGGCGGGATGCTGCTCACGCTGACCCCTCTCCTCAGGCGGCGGCCCCGGCGGGACGCCCTGCCCGCATCCTGGCACCGCCACGCGACGGAACGGGCGGGAACAGGACGAATCACCCCCGCCGGGCGGCGGTCGCCGGCCCCGACCCGCCGCCCACGGCGCGCCCGTCAGCGGAAGCGACGGCCTTCGTCGCGCCGGTACGCCCACCCGGCGAGCGCCGCCAGCACCACCACCCAGACGCCGAGCATCGCCACCGACAGCGGGGCGGGACGCCAGTCGCCGACCGCCGCCCACATCAGCTCGACCGCGCCCCGCGTCGGCAGGTACGGCGCGATCGCCCTGACGAACGCGGGCGCAGCGTCCGGGCCGGAGAGCAGGCCGCCGCCGAACGCCAGCGGGAAGAAGACGATCTGGGCCACCACGATCGCCGCCTTGCTCGGCAGCGCGTACCCGATGGCGAGTCCCATCAGCGTGAACGGCACGGAGACCAGCCCGACCACGACGGCGGCCAGGGCGAACGCGCCGGGGCTGATCCGGGCGTCGGTGAACAGCGCCGCGATCACCACCACCGGGAGCAGGGAGAGGAACGTCAGCGCCAGGCCCGCGAGCACCCGTCCGGCGAAGGCCGGCGTCGCTCCGGCCGGCAAGGTCCGGGTGTACGGGTTCCAGGGCTGGTCGCGGTCCTCGGCCACGCCCACGCCGTACTGGAAGATGTTGGCGCTCATCACCGCGAACGTGACCATCGCGGCGGTGGCGTAGGTGGCACCGGTCGGGTCGTCCCCGGCGAACGGGACCACGAAGAAGAGCATCGCCACGGCCGGGAAGAAGGCGCTGCCGAAGACCGCCACCGGGATGCGGATCGTCTGCAACAGCTGGTAGCGGGCGTGCACGAGGGTGAGTCTCACGGGGATCGGTCTCCTCACGCGTCGGTGGCCTGCTGGCCCGGGACGGCGGTGCCCTGCCCGCCCGGGGCGGTGATGGCGAGGAACGCCTCCTCCAGCGAGGTGGGGCGGACCTCCAGGTCGCGGAACGCCGCCCCGCTGGTCACCAGCTCCCGGACCAGCCGGTCGGCGTCGGTGGTGAGCAGGTGGGTGCGGTCGTCGACCCGCTCGACCCGGACCACGCCCGGCAGCGCGGGCAGGTCGGCCGCGACCAGGCTGACCCGGCGTACGCCGACCACCGAGCGGACCGCCGCCATGGTGTCGTCGGCCAGCACCCGGCCCTGGCCGATCACCACCACCCGGTGCGCCAGCGCCTCCACCTCCTCCAGGTAGTGGCTGCTCAGCAGCACGGTGCCACCGTCGGCGTGGAAGCTGCGGATCGCCTCCCACAGGGTGTGCCGCGCCTCGACGTCCAGCCCGGTGGTCGGCTCGTCGAGGAGCACCAGTCGGGGCCGGCCGACGAAGGCGAGCGCCACGGCCAGTCGGCGACGCTGGCCGCCGGAGAGCCCGCCGGTCTGCCGCCGTACCTGATCGGTGAGGCCGAACCGGTCGAGCAACTCGCCCCGGGGGATCGGGTCCGGGTAGTGCGCGGCGACGAAGTCGACCACCTCGCCGACCCGCAGGGTGCCCGGCAGGCCGGTCTCCTGCGGGGTGACCCCGACCCGCAGGCGGTGGGCGGGGTCGCGCGGGTCGCCGCCGAACAGCTCGACGCGGCCGGCGGTGGGCCGGCGCAGCCCGACGAGCAGGTTGAGCAGGGTGCTCTTGCCGGCGCCGTTCGGCCCGAGCAGGCCCACCAGCTCACCCGCGCGGACGTCGAGGTCGACCCGGTCGAGGGCGAGCACGTCGCCGTACCGGCGGGTGGCCTGGTCGGCGTGGGCGAGGATCATCGATGGCTCCTTCGGTCGGGCTGGCGGTCGCAGTCGGCCTACCTTCGGTGTACGCCCTCGGCGCCACCCGGGGGCAGGGTCCATCGGCCGGTACGGCGACCGCCGGAGTGACCGTGCCGGGCCGGCACGGGTCTTGCTCTGCCAGGGGTCGGGCCGGCGCGGGTCTCGCCCCGGCAGGGTCGGTCGGGCCGGCGCGGAGGGTCAGCGGGGCAGGGGCCGGATCAGCGCCGGGCTCCCCGGCAACGGGGCCGGCGTCCGGGCTGCGCCCGCCGACCGCGCGGTGGCCGGACCGGACAGGGCGGTGACCAGGAACGCGCCGGTCGCGGCACCGATCGGGTCAGGCTCGCCGGGCACCTGGTAGTGGGTGACGTTCGTGCCGAGCGTCACCTGACGGGAGCCGTCGGGGGCGTGCAGCGAGATCGTGGCGTGCCCGAAGACCACCCCGTCGTGGCCCCAGAACCGGCCGCCGGGCAGCGCCAGCCACAGCAGGCCGAGGCCATACCCGCCGGCCTCCGGCAGCGCGGGGTCCAGCGGCACGGTCGTCCGCATCCGGGCCAGCTCGGCCGGGCGCAGCAGCCGACCCCCGAGCAGCGCGCGGAAGAACCGGTTGAGGTCGGCCGCCGTGGAGACCAGCGCGCCGGCCGTCCACGCCCACGACATGTTCGCCACGCTGAAGTCGCGGAGCTGGCCGTCGTACCAGGGCAGGTACGCCTCGCTGTGTGGCCCGGCGATCCGGGTCCGCCGGCCTGGGAAGTACGTCTCGCGCAGCCCCAGCGGCCGGATGACCCGCCGGTGCACCTCGTCGGTCGCAGGGCGGCCGGTCACCCGCTCGACGACCAGGCCGGCCAGGACGTAGTTGGTGTTCGAGTACGCGAACGCCGCCCCCGGGGCCCGGTGCGCGGCTCGCCGAGCCCGATCCGGACGAGCTGATCCGGGGCGAACGTGGTGAACCGGTAGCGTTCGAGGTCGTATCCGTTGGCGAAAAGCACGGTGTCGTAGTCACCGATGCCGCTGGTGTGGTTGAGCAGCATCTCGACGGTGACCCCGGGTACGGCGTACTCCGGCAGGTAGCGGCCGACCGGGGCGTCCAGCGCCACCCGGCCCTCGCCGGCCAGGCGCAGCAGCGTGGCGGCGACGAACGTCTTCGTGATGCTGCCGACCCGGTGTCGGAAGCCGGACCGCATCCGTCGACCGGTGTCGAGGTCGGCGACGCCGCTCGCGCCGCGCCACCGCTCCTGGCCGTCGCGGGCCTCGGTGAACGCCCCCACCATGCCGGCATCGGTGATCGCGCCGAGCCCCGCGCCGAGCGCGTCCTCCGGCAGCCGCCCCGCCCCCGAACCCGGCCCGGCGGACACACCCGGCCTGGTGGGCGTGGCCATCCCGGTAGGCGCGGCGGCCGCCGGGGCTGCGGCCAGCAGTGGCGTGGCCGCCAGCGCGGTGCCGGCCCCGGCAAACAGGAGATCACGGCGCGACAGGTGCATGCTGCCTCCCAAGTGGACGATGCGTACCCATCATCACCGATCGCCACAACCCTCGCCGGTGCTGCCCGGGTGCTGGCCGGGTGCTGCCCGGGTGCTGGCCGGTCCTGCCGGTGCTGGCCGGTGAGAAGGGGACCCTTCTCGACCGTAGGCGTTAACAGGGGGCCCTTCCTTGCAACAGCGGGGCGGGGAGCGGGGCGGTGTGCAGCACCGTCAGCCGGGAGACCGCCCGGGTGAGCACCACGTACAGCCGGTGCAGCCCGCGCGGCTCGGCCGCCACGATCGCCGCCGGCTCCACGGTCACCACGTGGTCGTACTCCAGGCCCTTGACCAGCGTCGCGGGGACCACCGTGACCCGCGCCGGGGCCGCCACGTCGTGGGCTGTCGCGGTGTCGATCCCCGCGTCGGCCAGCGCCGCGCGCAGCCCGCCGACCGCGTCGTCGGCGGCGATCACCCCGACCGAGCCGTCGTGGGTCAGCGCCGCCCGCACCTCGGCCACCGTCGCCGCCACCAGGTCGCTCACGGTACGCACGTCCAGCGCGCCGTCGCGGCGTAGCGACTCGGCCGGGGGTACGTCCACCGCGAGCGCCGGCAGCAGCCGGTTGGCGAACGCCACCACGGCAGCGGGGACCCGGAAGCCGACGCTCAGCGGCACCACCGTCGCGTCCGGTTTGCCCAGGTGGGCCAGGGACTCCCGCCAGTCGCGGGCGGCCCACGGGGCCGTGCCCTGCGCCAGGTCGCCGAGCAGCGTGATCGACCCGTGCTCGCTGCGCCGGGCGATGGCCCGGCACTGCATCGGGGAGAGGTCCTGCGCCTCGTCGACCACCACGTGCCCGAAGCCGGCGGGGCGCTCCAGCAGCCCGGCCGCCTCGTCGACGAGCACCGCGTCGGCGGCCGTCCACTTCGTGGCCTTCGGGGTGCGCGGCGGCTTCGCCCAGGTCAGCAGTGCCTGCTCGGCCTCGGTGAGCACGCCGTCGGCGGCTGCCGCGAGCGCCGCCGGGTCGGCGAGCAGGGTGTGCACCAGCCCCTCCGGGGTGAGCGCCGGCCAGGCCGCGTCCACGAAGTCGGCGACCGGGCGGCACCTGCCCATCCGGCGCAGCCAGGCGTCGCTCGGCGACTCGGCCCGGCGGGCCTCGGCCTGGCGTTGCAGCAGGCCCACCACCCGGGCGCGGACCCGTTCCCGCCCGGTGGCGTACGGCAGGCCCTCCCGGCGAGTCTCCTCGACCACCCGGTGCAGCGGGTCGAGGCCGATCCGCCAGCGGAACGAGCCGTCGGAGACCATGATCGGCTCGGTCGGGGCGGTGACGCGGGCCTCGACCGCCCGCCGCAGCACCTCGGCCATCCGCGCGTCGTGCTTGAGCGCCGTCACGGCCGGGTCCTCGACTGCCCGCACCGGCACCCGGGCGATCAGGTCCTCCACGGTGGCCTGCTCGACCTCGACTTCGCCGAGCGCCGGCAGCACCGCCGCGATGTACGACAGGAACGCCCGGTTCGGCCCGACGATCAGCACCCCGGACCGGCGCAGCCGCTCCCGGTGCAGGTAGAGCAGGTACGCCGCCCGGTGCAGGCCGACGGCCGTCTTCCCGGTGCCGGGCGCACCCTGTACGCAGATCGACGCGGCCAGGTCGGCGCGGACCAGCTCGTCCTGCTCCGGCTGGATGGTGGCGACGATGTCGCGCATCGGGCCGACGCGGGGACGCTCGATCTCGGCGGTGAGGATGCGGCTGGCGGTGCCCAGTTCCTCGCCCCGGTCCAGGTGTTCGTCCTCGAAGCTGGTGAGCGTGCCGGCGCTGAACCCGAACCGGCGGCGCACGGTCACGCCCTGCGGGTCCCGGGCGCTGGCCCGGTAGAACGACCGGGAGATCGGCGCCCGCCAGTCGAGCACCATGGGCTCGCCGAGATCGTCGGTGACGTGCCGGCGGCCGACGTGGTGCTCCTCGTCGCCGAACGTGAGCCGCCCGAAGAACAGCGGGGTGTCGGGCTGGTCGGCCAGCTCGGCGACGCGGCGGGACAGGGTGCGCCCCAGGGTCTCCGCCGTGTACGCGTCGCCGGCGACGTTGTGGCCGGTGGCGAAGAGGGCCTCGGTGCGTTCACGCATGCGGGTCAGCGCGGCCCGGGACGCGTCCAGGTGGGCCCGTTCGGTGGCCAGTTCGGTGTCCAGGGACATGGGGGCGTGCGGGGTCATCCGACCTACTCCTCGGCGCGGGGGACAACACTGCCGCTCGCGTTTCCGGCATGGAGGGCCGGCGCGGGGACGTCCGCTGCGGTGCTCGACACCGCGGCCGTCGGCGGGGCGAACAGTCTACGCCGCCCCCCCGGTCCGGTCAGCCGCTTTACCCACCCACCCACCCCGAGTCCGGTGATCAAGAGAAAAACGTCAGAGTTGATCTCTGCGATGACGTAAACCTCTTGATCGCTGGGGTGGGGCTGGGCTGGTCGAGGGGTGCGGTGGGACTGCACCGCCGAGCAAGCACGAACGTGCCCGTTCCTTGGCGGCTCTCGATCAGGCCCTCGGTGTGGAGCAGGAACAACGCGGCGTCGACTGGCTGCGCGCTGGTGCCGTAGACCTCACGTAATTGCGCGGTGCCCTCGGCCTGGTGGAGCGGTGCTCGGCGGGCCGGGGTGCCGCAACCGGACCCATCACCCCCTGGGAGGCGCAGTGATCAACCGGCGAATGCCTCCGCTGATCCGGCTCGCGTGGCGGACCCTCGACTGGCACCGGCGCCGCCGGTGCTCGGCCTGCTCCCTGAGTGGCTGGCGGCCCCTCGCCATCTGCATCGAGCGATCGACACCGCGGGTGGGAGGGAAGCTTCGACGCGGCCGTCGGTCAGATGCTCGATCAGTCGCGCGGCTGGCGCCTGGCGGAGCTGCGGAAGCGACACGACATGACCCAGGAACAGGTGGCTGCCCGGATGGGCGTCTCGGTGGCCAGGGTCTCCCAGATCGAAGCCGGTGACGTCTCGACGCAGGAGGTGCTCGCCCGCTACGTCGACGCACTCGGCGGGACGCTGAAGCTGATCGCGGACTTCGGCGACGAGCAGCTGAAGGTCGCGTAAGGGGTACGCCGCCCGGTGCGGGATTGGCCACTCCGGGGCCCGCCCGTTGAGCCCGCCTCCCACCGCGGGGATACGGTCGCAGCATGGCTGCCCGCATCGCCCGTCCCCGGGTCGGACACATCCAGTTCCTGAACTGCCTGCCGATCTACTGGGGTCTGATGCGTTCCGGCGCGCTGATCGACGTCGACCTGCACAAGGACTCGCCGGACCGGCTGAGCGCCGCCCTGGTCGCCGGTGACCTGGACATCGGGCCGATCTCGCACGTCGAATACCTGCGCCACGCCGACGAGCTGCTGCTCCTGCCCGACCTGGCGGTCGGCAGCGACGGCCCGGTGCTCTCGGTCAACGTGGTGTCCACCAAGCCCCTCGCCGAGCTGGACGGCGGCCGGGTCGCCCTCGGCTCGACGTCGCGCACCGGCGTGCTGCTCGCCCGGCTGCTGCTCAGCGAGCGGTACGGCGTCCACCCCGACTACTTCCGCTGCCCGCCCGACCTGACGCAGATGCTGCTGGAGGCGGACGCCGGGGTGCTGATCGGCGATGTGGCGCTGCGGGCGCTGTACGAGGCACCCCAGCGGGGGCTGGAGGTCACCGACCTCGGGCAGGCCTGGCGGGACTGGACCGGGCTGCCGATGGTCTTCGCCGTCTGGGCCGTACGCCGGGACTTCGCCGCCGCCCACCCCGGCCTGGTCAAGGAGGTGCACGAGGCGTTCCTGCGCTCCCGCGACCTGTGCCTGGCCGAGCTGGACCAGGTCGCCGAGGCCGCCGCCCGGTGGGAGCCGTTCGACGCGGCGACCCTGGCCACGTACTTCCGGGCGCTGGACTTCTCGCTCGGCGAGCGGCAGGTGGCCGGGCTGCGCGAGTTCGCCCGCCGGGCCGCCGAGATCGGCGAGGCACCGGCCCTGCCGGCCGACGGCCCCCGGTTCTTCGCCGGCTGAGGCCGAACAACCGGGCGTACGGCACGACCACCGTCGCCCGACGGCGGTCGCAGGGCGCACGTCAGGTGGCCGAGCGCAGCACCGCCTCGGTGATCTTCTGGCAGTTCTTCATGCCGTACTCGTAGCCCATGTTGATCGGGTAGCGGACCATCACGCCCATCGTCCAGTTGTCGCCGATGGCCAGGCAGTTGATGTGCATCTCCTGCTCCTTGGTCCGGTCGATCCAGCCGTTCTTGATGGCGATCTTCTTCTGCTCGGCCGCCGGGAACGCCTTGCGGATGCCGAAGTCACCGGAGCCGCGCACCAGCCGCATCTCGTTGATCAGCCACTTGGTCCACTCCGGCCCGGCCGCCCGGCCGTCCTTGATGCACGCACCGAGGCGCGCGGTGTCCCGGGGCGAGAGGTTCGTCCGGCTCCAGCCGCCGTCGGCGGCGACGCTGCTGTCGGTGGTCTTGCAGATGGAGATCATCCGCTTGATCGACGCGGACCGGCCCACGGAGTTGTAGAACTGCTCGGCCCGGGTGTTGTCGCTGTCCCGGATGATCCGGGTCGCGTCGGCGAGCTTGGCGTCGCTCGGCTTCTGCCCCTGCTCGTCAGCCCGCCGCAGGTAGTCGGCGACGATCCAGGACTTGATCAGCGACGCGGTGGTGCTGGTCTCGTCCATGTTCTTCGAGCCGATGATCTCCCCGGTGCGAGTGTCCAGGACGCTCCAGGCGTACCAGCCCTCGATGTCGAGGTCGATCTGCTTGTCGGCGAACGGCAGCGGCTCCAGCGTCGGCGAGGGGCTGGGCGAGGCGGTGGGACGCGACTTGCGGTCCGAGGCCGTGCCGGCGGCGCGGTCGACGGGCGCGGACGGGTCGCCCCACTGGGCGGCGGCGGTCGACGCCATCGGGGAGCCGGGCAGCAGCCGCAGCGACACCAGCACGAGCCCGATCAGTACGGCGGCGATCGCGATCAGCCGCAGCGGCGACGTCTCGCCGCGCCCGGCACCCCCACCGCGGGCCCGGCGGCGGCTGCCGGCCATCAGAGCTTGCCGATCGGCTGCTGCGGCACCTTCAGGGCGGCGCCGGGCTGCGGGGTGACGAGCTGGGTGGCGACGCTGGCGCAGACCTTCGCACCGTACGACAGCCCGTTCTTCTGCGGGTAGCGCAACATGACGGCGAGGCTCCACTTCTCGGTGACCGCAAGACAGTTCACGTGCCAGTTGCCGTCGTAGTTCAACGGCGTCCAGCCGTTCTTGATGCTGACCGGGCCCTGGGCCTTGATCTCGGCGGGCAGGCCGTCGACGATGCCCCACTTGCCGCCGCCGGACTTGAGCTGCTGGTCCTTGATGCTGCCGCGAACCTTGCTCATCTCGTCCAGCAGGAACGAGGTCCACTTGGTGCCGGCGGCCTTGCCGTCGGCGACGCAGTCGCCGAGCCGGACGGCGTCGCGGGGCGACATCTGGGTGAAGCTCCACCACCCGATGTAGCCGGGCACCGTTCCGGGTTTGGTGTTGGTCAACCCGCAGATGCTGACCATCCGCTTGATCGACGCGGACTTGCCGACCGCCGAGTAGAGGGCGCTCGCCGAGTCGTCGTTGCTGTCCCGGATCGCGGTCTGGATCTGCTTGCGTCGCACGGCGGACAGCGGCTCGTCGCCGAGCTGCCGGAGGTAGTCGGCGGCGAACCAGATCTTGATCATCGATTCGGTCGAGCTGGTCGACGCCAGGTTCTTCGAGCCGGAGATCGTGCCGCTCTCCCGGTCCATCAGCGCCCAGGAGAAGAACTCGCCGGAGAAGCTCACCGAGACGGTGCCGGCGGCCAGGGTCGGCGGCGGTGGGGCGGTCGGCTCGGGGGCCGCCACGCTCTCCGCGCCACCGCCGGATCCGCCTTCGCCGCTGTCGTCACCGGCGAGCTTGCCGTAGGCGGCGGGCACCAGCATGGCGCTGCCGAGGAGGATCGCCACGACGGCGAGCACCATGGCCACGCGAGGTCGCATGAGTGGGTGAACTCCAGATGTCAGGGCCGGGGGGACCGACTGCTTTCCGAACTGGTTCGACCTGATCGCCTGGGCCGGGGGAGTGGCCCGCGTCATACGCCGGCGATCGTCCGCAGCCGGTCGGTGTGACCGGGAAAGTCTACGTCCGGACGGCCGACACGCCAGGACCCGACGCCTGTCAAGTCGCTATGAGGGCGGGATTATGACCCGTTATGACACCCTTGCGGGGATTCATCTCTGCTTAGTGAGCCATGTCATACCTGCGCCCCGACCTGCGGCAATGTGAAATGGGGTCAAGTCATCACGGAAGGTGTGTTCGGAATTCTGTGACACCCTCTGGCGTCGGCAGGCGCGAGCTGTAACACTTGTCGTCATGTATGGCAACGACTTCTCCGCCCCGGAGAACGCGCCCGGCGGTGGCCTGCTCGGCGAGGTGGCGGCGGCGGAGGCGGCGCTGCGCGAGGCGGCGACCCGGCAGCGGGGCAGCGATGCCCCCGGCCCGGACGCCGACCTGGAGGCATACTTCGCCGACGTGATCGACGCCGACCAGAAGATCGAGCCCCGCGACTGGATGCCCGAGGCGTACCGGAAGACGCTCATCCGGCAGATCGCCCAGCACGCGCACTCCGAGATCATCGGGATGCAGCCGGAGGGAAACTGGATCAGCCGCGCCCCCTCGCTCAAGCGCAAGGCCATCCTGCTGGCCAAGGTCCAGGACGAGGCCGGGCACGGCCTCTACCTGTACGCCGCCGCCGAGACTCTCGGCGTCAGCCGCGACGAGCTGGTCCAGTTCCTGCTCGACGGGCGGCAGAAATACAGCTCGATCTTCAACTACCCCACCCTGAGCTGGGCCGACGTGGGAGTGATCGGCTGGCTGGTCGACGGCGCGGCGATCGTCAACCAGGTGCCGTTGTGCCGCTGCTCCTACGGCCCGTACGCCCGGGCCATGATCCGGGTCTGCAAGGAGGAGTCGTTCCACCAGCGCCAGGGCTACGAGATCCTGCACACCCTCGCCCACGGCACCCCCGCGCAGAAGGCCATGGCCCAGGACGCGGTCGACCGCTGGTGGTATCCGTCGCTGGCCATGTTCGGCCCGCCCGACGGCGATTCCACCCACTCCGCCCGGTCGATGGCCTGGAAGATCAAGCGGTTCTCCAACGACGAGCTGCGCCAGCGCTTCGTCGACATGTGCGTGCAGCAGGCCGAGATCCTCGGCCTCACCCTGCCCGACCCCGACCTGCGCTGGAACGAGCAACGCCAGGCGTACGACTTCACCGAGCCGGACTACGCCGAGCTGATGCGGGTGATCTCCGGCGAGGGCCCGTGCAACCGGCAGCGGATGGAACACCGCCGCCGCGCCCACGCCGAGGGCGCGTGGGTCCGCGAGGCCGCCGCCGCGTACGCCGCGAAGCGTTCGACCGCGCAGGGGCGGGCCGAGACGAAGGAGGCGATCGCCGCATGAGCGGGACCGACAGCGCGACCCCGCTGTGGGAGGTCTTCGTGCGGGCCCGGCGCGGGCTGGCGCACACCCACGTCGGCAGCCTGCACGCCCCCGATGGCGAGCTGGCCCTGCGTAACGCCCGCGACCTCTACACCCGCCGCCAGGAGGGGGTGTCGATCTGGGTGGTGCCGTCCGGCGCGATCACCGCGTCCAGCCCCGACGAGAAGGACGTCTTCTTCGACCCGGCGGCCGACAAGGTCTACCGCCACCCCACCTTCTACGAGGTGCCGGACGGGGTGTCCCACCTGTGAGGAATCCCTTCGGCTTCGCCCTCGCCCTCGGCGACGACGCGCTGGTCGCCGCGCAGCGCCTCGGCGAGTGGACCAGCCGCGCCCCGGAGATGGAGGAGGACGTCGCGCTGGCCAACATCGCCCTCGACCAGCTCGGCGCGGCCCGGCTCCTGCTCACGTACGCGGGCGAGCTGGAGGACGCCGGCCGCGACGAGGACACGCTGGCGTACCTGCGCGACGACCGGGGGTTCCGCAACTGCCTGCTGGTCGAGCTGCCCAACGGCGACTTCGCGGTGACCATGGCGAAGCTGCTGTTCCTGTCGGCCTACCAGTTCCCGCTCTACTCCGCGCTGGCCGGTTGCGCCGACGAGCGGCTCGCCGCCATCGGGGCGAAGGCGCGCAAGGAGTCCGCGTACCACCGGGACCACGCCGCGCTCTGGGTGCGCCGGCTCGGCGACGGCACCGCCGAGTCGCACCGCCGCATGCAGGCCGCCGTGGACCAGACCTGGTCGTACACGCACGAGCTGTTCGCGCCGTGGCCGGGCGCACCGGTCGACCCGGCCACCCTGCGGGGCGACTTCGACGCGTACGTCGGGCCGGTGCTGGTCGAGGCCACGCTGACCCGGCCGGCGGACGGCTGGGCCCCGGCCGGCGGGCGGGACGGCCTGCACACCGAGCACCTGTCGTTCCTGCTGGCGGAGATGCAGGTGCTGCACCGCGCCCACCCGGGGGCAAAATGGTAGACCCGAGGGAGGCCGTGGCGGCGGTGGTGGACCCGGAGATCCGGGTGATCACCATCGACGAGCTGGGCATCCTGCGGGCGGTCGACCAGGACCGGGCCACCGGTCGGGTCACCGTGACCATCACCCCCACCTACACCGGCTGCCCGGCGATGGACGTGATCCGGGCCGACATCCGGCGGGCGCTGGCCGCCGCCGGCCACCCCGACGCCGAGGTCCGCACGGTCTACGCCCCGGCCTGGAGCACCGACTGGATCTCCGACGCCGGCCGGGCGAAGCTGGCCGCCGCCGGCATCGCCCCGCCGCCGGTGGCCCCGGCCGTCGCCGCCCCGGCCGCCGGAGCCGGCACCGTCGTGCCGCTGACCCTCGCCGTCCGCTGCCCGCGCTGCGGCTCGGCGGAGACCGAGCAGGTCAGCCGATTCGGCTCCACCGCGTGCAAGGCCCTGTGGCGCTGCCGCGCCTGCCGTGAACCCTTCGACCACCTGAAGGCGCTGTGACTGTCACGATCACCCGTCCGGTCCGCCGCCGGCCGGCCTTCCACCCGCTGCCCGTCGCCGCCGTCGACCGGCTCACCGCCGACGCCGTGGCGATCACCTTCGCCGTGCCCGAGGAGCTGCGGGCGGTCTTCGCGTTCTCCGCCGGCCAGCACCTCACCGTGCGGCTGCCCGCCGGTTCCGCCGGCACTACCGGTGCTTCCGATGCCGGCGGGGCGGACGTGCGCCGGTCGTACTCGATCTGCTCGACGCCCGACGACCTGGCCCGGCACGGCCGGCTGCGGATCGGGGTGCGGGAGATCCCCGGGGGCGCGTTCTCGGCCTACGCCTGCTCGGTCCTGCGGCACGGCGACACCGTCGAGGTGCTGCCCCCGCTGGGGCACTTCACCACGGCGTTCGACCCGGGCCGGGCCCGCCGCTACGGCGCGGTGGCCGCCGGCTCCGGCATCACCCCGGTGCTCGCGCTGGTCGCCACGGCCCTGGCCGTCGAGCCGGCCAGCACCTTCACCCTGGTGTACGGCAACCGCACGGCGAACTCGGTGATGTTCGCCGAGGAGCTGGCCGACCTGAAGGACCGCTACCCGACGCGGCTGCACCTGGTGCACGTGCTGTCCCGGGAGCCGGGCGAGTCGCCGTTGCTGTCGGGGCGGATCGATGCCGACCGGTTGGGCCGCCTGCTGGGCACGATCGTGCCGGGCGACGCGATCGACGAGTGGTTCCTCTGCGGCCCGTACGGCATGGTGGTCGACGCGAAGGCGGTGCTCGCCGCGCGGGGCCTGCCGGAGTCGGCGGTGCACGCGGAGCTGTTCCACGTCGCCGAGACGCCCGTTCCGTCGCCGCGGCGTCCGGCCGAGTCGACCGGGGACGCCGAGGTGACGATCGTGCTGGACGGCCGGTCGTCGACGTTCGCGATGGGTCGCGAGGAGCGGGTACTCGACGCGGCGCTGCGGGTGCGCGGCGAGCTGCCGTACGCGTGCAAGGGCGGGGTCTGCTCGACCTGCCGGGCGAAGGTGGTCGGCGGTGCGGTGACGATGGCCCGCAACTATGCCCTGGAGCCGGACGAGGTCGCCGCCGGTTACGTGCTGACCTGCCAGTCCACCCCCACCACCGACACCCTCACGGTCGACTACGACGCGTAGGCGGTTCTCCGGGCCGGGGGTGTAGGACTTTCTGTTCTACACTTGTCCCCGTGGAGCAGATCGCGGTGCGTGAACTCAACCAGCACACCAGCCGGGTGCTGGCCCGGGTGCGGGCCGGTGAGACCGTCGAGGTGACCGATCGGGGCCGCCCGGTCGCCCGGTTGGTGCCCATTGTCGCGGGGGACGCCGTCCTCGGGCGCCTTGTCGCGGAGGGCCGGGCCGTGGCACCCACGTCGACCGGGCCGGTGCCGCTCCCGCCGGTGCTGGGAGACCCGGCCGTCGACGTCGCGGCGGCCCTCGTCGAGGCCCGGGACGAGGAACGCTGGTGATCTACCTCGACTCTGCCGCGATCATCAAGCTGCTTCGTCGGGAGGCGGAGACCGAGGCGCTCGTCGCCTGGCTCAACGAGCGCACCGGCATGTCCCTGGTCGCCTCCGCCCTGGTGGAGGTCGAGGTGCCCAGAGCCCTACGGCGTTCCGCCCCGCAGGCCCTGGTGGGGGTGCCGGCGGCGCTGTCGCGGCTCTACCGGGTGGAGATCGACGCCACCGTACGGTCGGTCGCCGGCTCGTACGCGGATCCGCTGCTCCGCAGCCTCGACGCGATCCACCTCGCCACGGCGCAGCTTCTAGCCGCCGAGGCCGGCGACGACTTCGCGGGCTTCGTCACGTACGACCGGCGGCTCCTGGACCTGGCCAAGGGAGTCGGCCTCGCCGTCGCCAGCCCCGGGGCCGCATAGCCGGCGGGTTCCGCGCCCAGGCCGGCCGGGGGCGCGGCCCGACGGGCGGTGCGTGCCGGTCGTTCGACCTCGCTCCCGGCCGCGAGCTCACCAGCTGGGCCGTGTTCCCGGTGGCGCCGCAGGCCGGCTCGCCCTTCTAACTGTCCTGGTACGACCTCCCCGCCAGCGACCTCACCCTGCGCTGACTCGGTGTGGTCGGGCGTCCGCGGCCCTCCGGACCTTGGACAGTTGCCGCACGGAGCTGACAGGAAGTGTCCAAGGTCTGGACGGCGCGGCCGACGTCCGGGTGCCGGAGCGCTCTCCCGCCGGTGATTCCGGACGGTGTCCCGGGACCGGGGTGAATCTTGGAAGATTCCGGCCCCCAGAGGGGCCTCATTCTTCCAAGGTCCTGCAGACCCCGGACTACGCCCAGGCGGTGATGGTCGGCTGCGGGGTGCCGCCCGGCGACGCGCAGGGGCGGGTGGCGGCCCGGCTGGGCCGGCAGGCGATCCTGAGCCGCCCCACCCCACCCGCGCTCCACGCGCTGCTCGACGAGGCGGTGTTGCGCCGGGCGCTCGGCGGCCCCCAGGTGATGGCCCGGCAGCTCCGGCACCTGGTCGAAGCGGCCGAGCGGCCGACGGTGACGCTGCGGGTGGTGCCGCTGACGGCCGGCGCGCACACCGGCCTGGACGGCTCGTTCGCGCTCTTCGACTTCCCGCGCAACCGGTCGGTGGTCTATCTCGACCACAAGCTGACCGGGTTGTTCCTGGAGGAGCCCGAGCAGGTGGCCGTGTTCCGCCGGGCGGCGGAGGCCTTGGCTGCGATCGCCTTGAGCCCGGCCGATTCGAAGGACATCGTCGCGCGGATCGCGGCGGAGCACGAGCGAGGGGGAGTCTCCGATGGCCATGCCTGACTTCTGCGGAGCGACTTGGCGCAAGTCATCCCGCAGCGGATCTGACAGTGACTGCGTGGAGGTGGCGGAGGCGGCGCAGGCGGTCGGCGTACGTGACTCGAAGGACCCGGCCGGGCCGGTGCTGGCCTTCGACCGGCGGGCCTGGACCGCCTTCGTCGCCGGTCTGCCGGGCCGGGCCTGACCGTCCGGCGGCGGGTGACCGCCTCCGGCCGCCGCCACGGTCGCGGCGATCCCTCCGGACCTTGGACAGTTGCTGCGCCGAGCTGACACCAGGTGTCCAAGATCTGGCGTGGGCCGGTGGCAGCGCCAGCGGCGGGGCGGCGGGTGCGGGACGCGTCACGCGCCGCGCACCCCTGCGGGCCTGGACGGCCGCCCGGCGTACGCTCGGAGGCGTGACGGTGAGCCGGGAGATCGACGACATCCTGCAACGCGGCGCGGACGGCGGGCGGATCACGCCCGAGGAGGCCCTGCTGCTCTACACCGAGGCGCCCTTCCACGCCCTCGGCGAGGCGGCCGACGCGGTGCGTCGGCGGCGCTACCCCGACAACATCGTCACCTACCTGATCGACCGCAACATCAACTACACGAACGTCTGCGTGACGGCGTGCAAGTTCTGCGCCTTCTACCGCGCGCCCAAGCACAAGGAGGGGTGGACCCACCCGACCGAGGAGATCCTGCGTCGCTGCGGCGAGGCGGTCGAGCTGGGCGCCACCCAGGTCATGCTCCAGGGCGGCCACCACCCCGACTATGGCGTGGAGTATTACGAGGAGCTGTTCTCCTCGGTCAAGCAGGCGTACCCGCAGCTCGCCATCCACTCCATCGGGCCGAGCGAGATCCTGCACATGGCCAAGGTCTCCGGCGTGAGCCTCGACGAGGCCATCGCGCGGATCAAGGCCGCCGGGCTCGACTCGATCGCCGGGGCCGGCGCGGAGATGCTGCCGGACCGGCCGCGCAAGGCGATCGCCCCGCTCAAGGAGTCCGGCGCGCGCTGGCTGGAGGTCATGGAGCTGGCCCACCGGCAGGGCCTGGAGTCGACCGCCACGATGATGATGGGCACCGGCGAGACGGCCGCCGAGCGGATCGAGCACCTGCGGATGATCCGCGACGTGCAGGACCGCACGCGGGGCTTCCGGGCGTTCATCCCGTGGACGTACCAGCCGGAGAACAACCACCTGAAGGGCCGCACCCAGGCGACGACGCTGGAATACCTGCGCCTGGTCGCGGTCTCCCGGCTCTTCTTCGAGACCGTGCCGCACCTGCAGGCGTCCTGGCTGACCACCGGCAAGGACGTCGGCCAGCTCGCCCTGCACATGGGCGTGGACGACCTCGGCTCGATCATGCTGGAGGAGAACGTGATCTCCTCGGCGGGCGCCCGGCACCGGTCCAACCTGCACGAGCTGATCGGCATGATCCGCTCGGCGGACCGCATCCCCGCCCAGCGGGACACCCTCTACCGCCGGCTCGCGGTGCACCACACCCCGGCCGACGACCCGACCGACGACCGGGTGGTCTCGCACTTCTCGTCGATCGCGCTGCCGGGCGGCGGTGTCGGGAAGTCCCTGCCGCTGGTCGAGGTGAGCTGACCCTCCGCGCTGCGGTGGGCACGGTGGGCGAGGGTGGGCCCCCCGGTCGGCTGGTGATCGATCGGCGGTCCGGACAGTTCTGCTGGTCCTGTCGGACCTGGTGTGCGTCCTGCCCCGCGAAAGGGTCGCGCAGGTCACCCCGGGTCGCTAACGTCCCCCGCGACGTGTTCGAGGTTCAGTCCTCCATCGGCCCATGGGGGCCGTTCACATAATGCACCGCGGTGAGGGCGGGATGGGTGACCATCCCGCCCTCACTGTCGGTACGGGTGGTGGCCGGACAGATGAACAACGCGCGCCACCGCTGGCGCGAACGATCTACCTCGGATAACGTCCGCTCGATTCCGCAACCTCCCTCCTCTCCAGACCCCGGGGGATCAATGACCTCATTTCACCGCTCGGCGCTGGCCCGTGTCGGCGCCGCTGCGCTGCTGGCCACCGGCGGCCTGGCCACCGTGGCCGCCCCGGCGCAGGCGGCCGACCAGGCCGACCTGGCGCTCGTTCCGCTCAGCTACAACCTGGCCAGGGGCGTGCAGGCGGCCAAGGCCAAGCCGTTCAAGTTCACCGTCGACAACACCCGCAGCTCGGCCGTGGCCCGGGACGTCCGGGTCACCGTGGAGACGAAGGGGCTGACCAGGCGGGTCGGCTTCGTCGTCCCCGAGGGCTGCGACGTCGCCGGCACCACCTTCACCTGCCTGCTCGGCGACCTCGCCGGCGGCACCAGCGAGGACTTCGGCATCCCGCTGTTCAGCACGGGCCTCCAGGGCAAGGGCGGCGCGCTGAAGGTCACGATCGCCTCGGCGACCGCCGACCCGAACACCGACGACAACTCCGAGACCGTCGACATCACCGTCACCCGCCCCGGCTACGACCTCACCTCCTGGGTGCAGGACGGCTACGCCAACGTCGTGGTCGACGGCGCGCAGAACAGCGAGCCGGACCTCAAGCCGATCCCGCGCGGCGGGACCGCCCCGCTGGACTGGGCGGTCTACAACGACGGCAGCCGCAGGGCGACGGGCATCTTCTACATGCTCACCCTGCCGGCCAAGGTCAGCTTCGCGAAGCTGCCCGACAACTGCGTCGAGCAGGAGATCGGCGGGCTGGCCCAGGCGCTCTGCGAGGACGCCGGAGCGGTGGTGAAGCCGGGCGAGTACTACACCGACGACGTGCGGGTGAAGGTCGCCGAGGACGCGGCCGAGCCGGTCCTGCGCCCCGGCGAGCTGTTCGCGTACGGGCTGGACGGGGCGGAGGGCGAGCCCGAGGAGGAGCCGCAGGTCGCCTCCTCGGCGCAGCGTCGCGCGTTCGCGGAGACGGACGAGGTCGACAACCAGGCCGTGTTCGACGTGTTCGTGGACCTGGCCACCCAGCCCAGCCCCACGCCCACCCCGACCGGTGAGCCGACCGCTACGCCGACCGCGTCGCCCTCCGGGCAGCCGAGCGTCACCCCCTCGCCGAGCACCGGCGGTGGCGGCGGCGGGCTGCCGGTGACCGGCGCGCAGGTCGGCCTGATCGGTGGCGTCGGCGCGGCCGTGCTGCTGGTCGGCGGCGTGCTGCTGGTGCTGGCCCGCCGGCGCCGGGTGGTGCTGGTCACTCCGGGGGACGAAAAGTCCACCGACTGACGGCACGACGGTACGGGCGGGGTGGGCGACCACCCCGCCCGTACCGCGTCCGGGCGGCGGCTGGCAGAGTGGAGGGGTGAGCCGTACCCCGCAGGGCCAGCGCGCCAGCCTGGACAAGCAGCCGCACGAGGTCGCCGCGATGTTCGACGGGGTGGCGGCCCGCTACGACCTGACCAACACGGTCCTCTCCTTCGGGCAGGACCGGTCGTGGCGGCGGGCCACCCGGGCGGCCCTGGGGCTCGGCCCCGGCGACCGGGTGCTGGACGTGGGCGCGGGCACCGGCGTCTCGACGGAGGAACTGTCCCAGTCCGGCGCGTACGCGGTCGGCGCCGACCTCTCCCTCGGCATGCTGCATGCCGGCAAGCGGTCCCGCCCGACGGTGCCGCTGCTGGCCGGGGACGCGCTGCGGCTGCCCTTCGCCGACGCCAGCTTCGACGCGGTGACCATCTCCTTCGCGCTGCGCAACGTGTCGAACACCGATGCCGCCCTGCGCGAGCTGGCCCGGGTCACCCGGCCCGGCGGCCGGCTGGTGGTCTGCGAGTTCAGCACCCCGGTCAACCCCGCGTTCCGGACGGTCTACCTGTCGTACCTGATGCGGTCGTTGCCGGCGGTGGCCCGCACGGTGTCGAGCAACCCGGAGGCGTACGTCTACCTGGCCGAGTCGATCCGGGCGTGGCCGGATCAGCCGGCCCTGGCCGGGCGGATCGGCGCGACCGGCTGGGAGCGGGTGGCGTGGCGCAATCTCACGGGCGGCGTGGTGGCCCTGCACCGCGCGACCCGGCGCGCCTGACCCGCCCTGACCCACCCTGACCCGCGCGCCGACTCGGTTCGCCCTCGCCTTTCCTAATTGTGCCGAAATGGTCTACTTTGCCGCTTAGGCTCGCTCCATGACCGGAGCAGATCAGGCGGGCGGTGTGCCGCCGGCCGACGACGCGGCGGAGCTGGTCGCCCAGCTCCGGGACCTTGCCGGTGCCGATCCCGCCGACGTGCGCCGGGTGGTGGCCGAGGTGCTGGCCGCGCTCGACCGGGTGGCCGGCGGCGCGCTGCGCGAACACCTGCCCGAGTCGATCCGGCCCGACGCCGGGCTGGACGCCACGCCCGACGCCGGGCTGGACGTCGCAGCCCCCGCCCCGCGCTGACGAGCGAAGTGGACCTTGCTGATCGCTGAAGTGGACCTTGATAGCCCTCACCTCGGCAAGTTAGGGTCGCCTAACCGGGCGTGGGCGTAACGCCGGTCATAGACTCCACCCGACTGGCTTGTGAAGCATTTCACGAGCATGCGGGAGGAGGCGCAGATGACCGCGGTGGAGCACGACGCCGACGTGATCGTCGTGGGCGCCGGCCCCGGCGGCTCGGCGACGGCATACCACCTGGCGCGGCACGGCGTACGGGTGCTGCTGCTGGAGAAGACCGAGTTCCCCCGGGAGAAGGTCTGCGGCGACGGGCTGACCCCGCGCGCGGTCCGGCAGCTCATCCGGATGGGCGTGGACACCTCGACCGGGGCGGGCTGGCTGCACAACCGGGGCCTGCGGGTGATCGGCGGCGGCGTCCGCCTGGAGCTGGACTGGCCCGACCTGGCCAGCTTCCCCAACTACG
The DNA here is from genome assembly GCF_042670805.1 of Micromonospora sp. NPDC057141. NCBI lineage: Bacteria > Bacillati > Actinomycetota > Actinomycetes > Micromonosporales > Micromonosporaceae > Micromonospora > Micromonospora sp. NPDC057141. The sequence goes on from NZ_JBHUVA010000020.1 coordinate 69,055, forward strand.
GCCTGGTCCGCACCCGGCTCGACTTCGACGACCTGCTCGCCCAGCGCGCCGTCTCGGCCGGGGCGAAGCTGCGCACCAGCGTGAACGTGACCGGCCCGGTGCTCGACGCCGACGACCGGGTCGTCGGCGTGGTGGCCGAGGTCGGCCCGGAGAAGGAGCCCGCCACCTTCCGCGCGCCGCTGGTGGTCGCCGCCGACGGCGTCTCCGGCCGCTTCCCGCTCGCCCTCGGGCTGGCCAAGCGCGAGGACCGGCCGATCGGCGTGGCCGTCCGGCGCTACTACCGCTCGCCCGCCAAGCACGACGACGACTATCTGGAGTCGTGGCTGGAGCTGCGCGGCAAGGGCAACGGCGAGCTGCTGCCCGGCTACGGCTGGATCTTCGGTCTCGGCGACGGGCGGGTCAACGCCGGCCTCGGCATCCTCAACTCCTCCACCGCCTTCGGCAAGACCAACTACCGGCGGCTGCTCACCGACTGGCTGGCCAACACCCCCGAGGACTGGGGGCTGACCGACGAGACGAACGCCGAGGGGCCGATCCTCGGCGCGGCGCTGCCGATGGGCTTCAACCGGGTGCCCCACTACACCCGGGGCGTCATGCTGGTCGGCGACTCCGGCGGCATGGTCAACCCGTTCAACGGCGAGGGCATCGCGTACGCGATGGAGTCCGGCGAGCTGGCCGCCGAGGTCGCGGTGCAGGCCCTCGCCCGGCCGGCCGGCGCCGAGCGGGAGCGGGCGCTGATGGCGTACCCGCAGGAGCTGAAGGCCCGCTTCGGCGGCTACTACCGGCTCGGCGGGATCTTCGTGAAGCTGATCGGCCGCCCCGAGATCATGCGGGTCGCCACGAAGCACGGCATGCCGCATCCCGCCCTGATGCGCTTCGTGCTCAAGCTGCTGGCCAACCTGACCGACCCGCGCGGCGGGGACGCGATGGACCGGGTCATCAACGCGATGACGAAGGCGGCGCCCGCCGTGTGAGTCTTCGGGCCGAGGTCGACGAGGACCGCCGGCCAGGCAGATATCGACCCCCGCCGACAGCCGTCGTGAGGGACGTGAATAGTGTGATTTTGGCCCACCACCGCCGAGGGCAGGGAAGGACGAGCAGGAGACCACGATGACGCTCTCGCCTTACGCACCCATTGTCGGGCTGTTCGCCCTCGCCGCGGGGTTCTCGCTGTTCTCCGTGGCCGCCGCCCGCTTCGCCGGCCCGCTCCGGTACAACAAGGCCAAGCTCGAGGCGTACGAGTGCGGCATCGAGCCCAGCCCACAGCCCGTCGGGGGCGGCCGGTTCCCGATCAAGTTCTACCTGACGGCGATGCTCTTCATCGTCTTCGACATCGAGATCATCTTCCTCTACCCCTGGGCGGTCTCGTTCGACGCCCTGCCGATCTTCGGCTTCGTGGAGATGGTCCTGTTCATCGTCGCGGTCTTCGTCGCGTACGCCTATGTGTGGCGGCGCGGCGGCCTGGACTGGGACTGAGGGAGGTACGTCAGATGGGTATCGAGGAGAAGCTTCCCGCCGGCGTCCTGCTCACCTCCGTGGAGAAGCTGGTCAACTGGTCGCGGAAGTCGTCCGTCTGGGGCGCCACCTTCGGCCTGGCCTGCTGCGCCATCGAGATGATGGCCGCCGGTGGCCCGCACTACGACATGGGCCGCTGGGGCATGGAGGTGTTCCGCGCCTCGCCCCGCCAGGCCGATCTGATGATCGTGGCCGGCCGGGTGAGCCAGAAGATGGCCCCGGTCCTGCGCCAGATCTACGACCAGATGGCCGAGCCCCGCTGGGTGCTCTCGATGGGCGTCTGCGCCAGCAGCGGCGGCATGTTCAACAACTACGCCATCGTGCAGGGCGTCGACCACATCGTCCCGGTCGACATGTACCTCCCGGGCTGCCCGCCCCGGCCGGAGATGCTCATCGACGCGATCCTCAAGCTCCGCGAGAAGATCATGTATGAGCCGCTGGGCCCGAACGGCCGCAAGATGCTCCAGGCCCGCCAGGAGCGCGGCGACGTCCCCGTCGTGCCGTACGGATCGATGCCGTCGTCGTACCGCAACGACAAGGCCCGGCGCGCCGAGTGGACCCGGGCGGTCCGCGAGGGGCGCGAGGAGCAGCTGCGGATCGAGAACTGGATGAACGCGCAGAACCACCTCCACCCGCACGGGGGCCCCAAGTGAGCGACAAGAACAGCACCGGCGGCGTACCGGTACCGGTGACGCCGGCCGGCGCGAGCAGCGGCGCGCCGGCCGAGCACCCGCCGTCCAGCCCCGCCGGGCGCGGCATGTTCGGCAACCAGGGCACCGGCGACGTCTCCGGCTTCGGCGGCCTGGTCCGCCGGCGCCGGCCGATCGAGGAGACCCCCCGGCCGTACGGGGGCTACTTCGACGAGGTCCGCGACGCGCTGGAGGAGGCGTACCCGGACTTCGGCGACGCGATCGAGAAAGTCGTGGTCGACCGGGGCGAGCTGACCCTGCACGTACGCCCGGAGCGCATCGCCGAGGTCTGCCAGGTGCTGCGCGACGACCTCGCGCTCCGCTTCGAGCTGTGTTCCTCGGTGTCCGGCGTGGACTACCTGGGCGCCGACGAGCGCCGGCTGCACGTGGTCTACCAGCTCACCTCCATGACCTACCGCCGCCGGCTGCGGCTGGAGGCCGCGGTCTCCGTCGAGGCCCCGCACCTGCCGAGTGTCACCGCCGTCTACCCGACCGCCGACTGGCAGGAGCGGGAGGCGTACGACATGTTCGGGATCGTCTTCGACGGCCACCCCAACCTGACCCGGATCCTCATGCCGGACGACTGGGAGGGGCACCCGCAGCGCAAGGACTACCCGCTCGGCGGCGTGCCCGTCGAGTACAAGGGCGCGGAGATCCCGCCGCCGGACACGCGGAGGTCGTACCAGTGACGACGTCGAACTACGCCACCGAGCGCGAGACGACCGAGGGCAAGGTCTTCACCGTCACCGGTGGGGACTGGGACCAGGTGGTCTCCGGCACGGACCCGATCAACGACGAGCGGATCGTCGTGAACATGGGTCCGCAGCACCCGTCGACCCACGGGGTGCTTCGGCTGATCCTGGAGCTGGAGGGCGAGACCGTCCGGGAGGCCCGGTCGGTCGTCGGTTACCTGCACACCGGCATCGAGAAGAACCTTGAATACCGCAACTGGGTCCAGGGTTCGACGTTCGTGACCCGGATGGACTACCTCGCCCCGATCTTCAACGAGACGGCGTACAGCCTCGCGGTGGAGAAGCTGCTCGGCATCACCGACGACGTCACCGAGCGGGCCACCACCATCCGGGTCCTGATGATGGAGCTCAACCGGATCTCGTCGCACCTGGTCTGGCTGGCCACCACCGGCATGGAGCTGGGCGCGATCTCGATCATGCTGTACGGCTTCCGCGAGCGGGAGTACATCCTCGACATCTTCGAGACCATCACCGGCCTGCGGATGAACCACGCGTACGTCCGGCCGGGCGGCGTGGCGCAGGACGTGCCGGACGACGCGATCCGCAAGATCCGCGACTTCCTGAAGATGATGCCGAAGAAGCTCAAGGAGTACGAGGACCTCCTCTCCGGCCAGCCGATCTGGACCGAGCGCACCAAGCACGTCGCGGTGCTCGACGTGACCGGCTGCCTGGCGCTGGGCGTCACCGGCCCGGTGCTGCGCTCCGCCGGCCTCGCCTGGGACCTGCGCAAGACCATGCCGTACTGCGGCTACGAGTCCTACGAGTTCGACGTGCCGACGCACCCGGACGGCGACGTCTGGGGCCGCTACCTGGTGCGGCTGGCCGAGATCCGGGAGTCGCTGAAGCTCGTCGAGCAGGCGCTGGACCGGCTGAAGCCGGGCCCGGTGATGGTGGCCGACCGCAAGATCGCCTGGCCGGCGCAGCTCGCCATCGGCGTGGACGGCATGGGCAACTCGCTGGAGCACGTCGCCAAGATCATGGGCCAGTCGATGGAGTCCCTGATCCACCACTTCAAGCTCGTCACCGAGGGCTTCCGGGTCCCGCCGGGCCAGGTGTACGTCGGCATCGAGTCGCCCCGCGGCGAGTTGGGCGTGCACGCGGTCTCCGACGGCGGCACCCGGCCCTACCGGGTGCACTACCGGGAGCCGAGCTTCGTCAACCTCCAGGCCCTCCCGGCGATGGCCGAGGGCGGCCTGATCGCCGACGTGATCGCCGGCGGCGCCTCGCTGGACCCCGTGATGGGTGGGTGTGACAGGTGAGCGCGAGGAGTGAGCTTGCGAGTCCCGCAGTCGCGAACGGAAGGCGGCTCTGATGACGACGACGACTTTCACCGAGCAGACGCGGGAGCGGGCGCGCGAGATCATCGCCCGCTACCCGGCCGACCGGTCGCGGTCGGCGCTGCTGCCGCTGCTGCACCTGGTGCAGTCGGAGGAGGGCTACGTCTCCCCGGCCGGCGTCGAGTTCTGCGCCGAGGTGCTCGGCCTGAACAAGGCCCAGGTCGGCGCGGTCGCCACCTTCTACACGATGTACAAGCGCCGGCCGACCGGTGACTACCTGGTCAGCGTCTGCACCAACACGATGTGCAACGTGCTCGGCGGGCAGGAGGTCTACGACACCCTCGCCGAGTACCTGGGCGTCGGCCACGACGAGACCACCGCCGACGGCAAGGTCACCCTGGAGCACGCCGAGTGCCTCGCGGCCTGCGACTACGGCCCCGTCATGACGGTCAACTACGACTTCTTCGACGGCGTCGACCCGCAGACCGCGCTCGGCGTGGTCGAGGAGCTGCGTGCCGGCGGCCGGCCGATGCCGACCCGGGGCGCGCGGCTCTGCACGCTGAAGGAGATGGCGGTGCAGCTCGCCGGCTTCGCCGACGAGCGCGAGGGCGCGGTCGCCGACGGCGACCCGGGCGAGCCCACCCTGCGGGGCCTGCGGCTGGCCGAGCGGCACGGCATCTCGGTGCCGGGCTACGACCCGAACACCCCGATCCGGAGCAAGGCCGAGGCCGACCGGGCCGCGGCCGAGGCGAAGGCGAAGGCCGAGGCCGAGAAGGCCACCGCCGAGGTGAAGGCCCAGGCCGCGAAGCCGGCACCGGCACCCGAGCCCGCGCCGGCCGCGCCCGGGGTGCCCGTACCGGTCGACGGGGCGCCCCCGGTCCCGCGCGACGCCCAGCAGGCCCAGGCCGCCGGGGCCGCCGCGAACCCGCCGGCCGGCGATCGCAAGCCCGCCGGCGACGACGCCGACGCCCAGGAGCGCTCCCTCAAGGAAGCGGAGGCCCAGCAGTGACGACTCCCCGGCCGGAGACCCTGGCCAAGCTCACCCCGGTGCTCACCAAGCGTTGGCTATCGCCGGACGCGTGGCGGATCGGCACCTACGAGAAGCTGGACGGCTACGCCGCTCTGCGCAAGGCGCTCAAGGCGCACCCGGACGACCTGATCCAGCTGATCAAGGATTCCGGGCTGCGCGGGCGCGGCGGCGCGGGCTTCCCGACCGGCCTGAAGTGGGGGTTCATCCCGCAGGGCGACGGCAAGCCGCACTACCTGGTGGTCAACGCCGACGAGGGCGAGCCGGGCACCTGCAAGGACCTGCCGCTGATGACCCACGACCCGCACTCGCTGGTCGAGGGCGTGATCATCGGGTCGTACGCGATCCGGGCCAGCCGGGCGTACATCTACATCCGGGGCGAGGCGGTGCACGCCGCGCGCCGGCTGCGCAGCGCCGTCCAGGAGGCGTACGCCAAGGGTTACCTCGGGCGCAACATCCTCGGCTCCGGGTTCGACCTGGAGCTGGTGGTGCACTCGGGTGCGGGGGCGTACATCTGCGGTGAGGAGACCGCGCTGCTGGACTCGCTGGAGGGGTTCCGGGGCCAGCCCCGGCTGCGCCCGCCGTTCCCGGCGACCCACGGCCTGTACGCCAGCCCCACCGTGGTCAACAACGTCGGCACCATCGCCAGCGTGCCGTACATCGTGCTCGGCGGGGCCGAGTGGTGGAAGACCATGGGCACGGAGAAGTCGTCCGGGCCGATGATCTACTCGCTCTCCGGCCGGGTCGCCAACCCCGGCCAGTACGAGTGCACGATGGGCGTCACGCTGCGCGAGCTGCTGGAGCTGGCCGGCGGGATGCAGCCGGGCCACAACCTGCGGTTCTGGACCCCGGGCGGCTCGTCCACCCCGCTGCTCACCGCCGAGCACCTGGACGTGCCGCTGGACTTCGAGGGGGTGGCGGCGGCCGGCTCGATCCTGGGCACCACGGCCACCCAGCTCTTCTCCGACCAGGACTGCCCGGTCTACGCGACGTACCGGTGGCTGGAGTTCTACCACCACGAGTCGTGCGGCAAGTGCACCCCGTGCCGCGAGGGCAACTACTGGATGGTCCGGGTCTACCGGCGGATCCTCGCCGGCCAGGGCACCCACGAGGACCTGGACACCCTGCTCGACACCTGCGACAACATCCTCGGCCGCTCGTTCTGCGGCCTGGGTGACGGTGCGACCAGCTCGGTGACCTCGTCGCTGAAGTACTTCAAGCAGGACTACCTCGACTACATCGAGGGACGTACCGCGCCGAAGCTGTCGGACAAGCAGCTGGTGGGAGCCCACTAATGACTGATGTCGTCAAGGCCCCGGAAACCGTCACGCTCACCATCGACGGCGTCGAGGTCACCGCACCCAAGGGCGCGCTGCTGATCCGGGTCGCCGAGCAGCTGGGCACCGAGATCCCGCGCTTCTGCGACCACCCGTTGCTGGCCCCGGCCGGCGCGTGCCGGCAGTGCCTGGTCGAGGTGGAGGGCCAGCGCAAGCCGGTGGCCTCCTGCACCCAGACCGTCGCCGAGGGCATGGTGGTCCGCACCCAGCTCAGCTCCCCGGTGGCCAAGAAGGCGCAGGAGGGGGTCATGGAGCTGCTGCTCATGAACCACCCCCTCGACTGCCCGATGTGCGACAAGGGCGGCGAGTGCCCGCTGCAGAACCAGGCGATGTCCACCGGCCGCACGGACTCCCGGTTCCACGAGCACAAGCGGGAATACCCCAAGCCGCTGCCGATCAGCACGCAGGTGCTGCTCGACCGCGAGCGCTGTGTGCTCTGCCAGCGCTGCACCCGGTTCTCCGAGGAGATCGCGGGCGACAAGTTCATCGACCTGATGGGCCGCTCGTCCGCCGAGGAGATCAACATCTACCGGGACGAGGCGTACGGGGCGGAGGGCGACTCCGGCGACGTCCCGTTCAACTCCTACTTCTCCGGCAACACCGTGCAGATCTGCCCGGTGGGCGCGCTCACCGGCGCGCAGTACCGGTTCCGGGCCCGCCCGTTCGACCTGGTCTCCAGCCCCAGCGTCTGCGAGCACTGCTCGGCGGGCTGCGCCCAGCGCACCGACTGGCGGCGCGGCAAGGTGCTGCGCCGGCTGGCCGGCGACGACCCGCAGGTCAACGAGGAGTGGAACTGCGACAAGGGCCGCTGGGGCTTCCAATACTCTCGCGCGTTCGACCGCCTCACCACCCCTCTCGTGCGCGACGCCGAGACCGGTGAGCTGCGCGAGGCGTCGTGGAGCGAGGCGCTGACCGTCGCCGCCGAGGGGCTGGCCGCGGCCCGGGACTCCGCCCGGGGCACGGCGGTGCTGACCGGCGGCCGGCTCACCGTCGAGGACGCGTACGCGTACGCGAAGTTCGCCCGGGTCGCGCTGCGCACCAACGACATCGACTTCCGGGCCCGGCCGGTCTCCCGCGAGGAGTCCGATTTCCTGGCCAGCTCTGTCGCCGGGCGCACCGACGTCACCTACGCGGACGTGGAGAACGCCCCCGCGGTGGTGCTGGTCGGCCTGGAGCCGGAGGAGGAGTGCCCGATCCTCTTCCTGCGGCTGCGCAAGGCATTCCTGAAGAAGAAGCTGACGGTGTACGCGATCGCGCCGTTCGCCACCCGCGGCCTGGAGAAGCTCGGGGCCAAGCTGGCCCGGGTGGTGCCGGGCGAGGAGGCGAGCGTGCTCGCCGAGCACGCCACGGTGGCCGAGGCGCTGAGCACCCCCGGCGCGATCCTGATCGTCGGCGAGCGGCTGGGCGAGGTGCCCGGCGGGCTGTCGGCGGCGGCGGACGTGGCCCGGCGTACCGGCGCGAAGCTGGCCTGGGTGCCGCGGCGCGCGGGCGACCGGGGCGCGGTCGACACGGGCTGCCTGCCGAACCTGCTCCCCGGCGGCCGTCCGGTCACCGAGCCGGCCGCCCGGGCCGAGCTGGGCGAGGCGTGGGACATCCCGGCCGGCGTGATCCCGAGCCAGGCCGGCCGGGACACCGACGCGATCCTCGCGGCGGCGGCCAACGACCAGCTCGGTGCGCTGGTGGTCGCCGGCGTCGACCCGGCGGACCTGGCCGACCCCCGGCTGGCCGAGCGGGCCCTGGACGCGGTGCCGTTCCTGGTCAGCCTGGAGCTGCGGATGAGCGCGGTGGCCCGCCGGGCGGACGTGGTCCTGCCGGTCGCCCCGGTGGTCGAGAAGGCCGGCAGCTTCCTCGACTGGGAGGGCCGCCTGCGTCCCTTCGAGGCGGTCCTGCACACCGCCGCGATGACCGACGGCCGAGTGCTCGACGCCCTCGCCGCGCTGCTCGACGTGCGGCTCGGCACCGGCGACGTGCTCAGCGTCCGCCGCGAGCTGGGCGGCCTGCCGCCGACCCGGGCCGACCGGCCGTCCACGCCGTCGGTGCAGCCGGCCACGGTGCCGCAGCCTGGCGCCGGGGAGGCCGTGCTGGCCACCTGGCACCAGCTCGTCGACCTGGGCAGCCTCACCGACGGCGACGAGCACCTCGGCGGCACCGCCCGCCCGCCGGTGGCCCGGCTGGGCAAGGGCACCGCGGAGGCGCTCGGCGTCGCCGACGGCGACCCGGTGACGGTGGGCACCGAGCGGGGGGCGATCACCCTGCCGGCGGCGATCACCGAGATGCCCGACGGCGTCGTCTGGCTGCCGACCAACTCACCCGGCTCCATCGTCCGGCGCGGCCTCGGCGCGGCGTCCGGCACGGTGGTGCGGATCTCCGCCTCCACGGCGACGGAACCGGCCCCGGCCGGCGAGGTCGCCGCCGATGCGGCCGGCCGCCCGGGTCCCCTCCTCAACTCCGGGGGTGTTTCCCAGTGAACGCGGTCTACCTCGCGCAGGACCCGACGCTGGCCGACTTCGGCAAGGACCCGTGGTGGCTGGTCCTGATCAAGGTCGTCTTCGCGTTCGTGTTCGGCCTGCTGGCCACGCTGCTCGGCGTCTGGTTCGAGCGGCGGGTCGTCGGCTACATGCAGGTGCGGCCCGGCCCCAACCAGGTCGGCCCGTTCGGCCTGCTCCAGACCCTCGCCGACGGTTTGAAGATGGCCTTCAAGGAGGACATCCTCCCGAAGGCGGCGGACAAGGTCGTCTACTTCTTCGCCCCGACCATCTCGGTGATCTGCGCGGTCACCGCGCTGTCGGTGGTGCCGTTCGGCCCGATGGTGAGCATCTTCGGCCACCAGACGCCGTTGCAGGTCACCGACGTGCCGGTGGCGGTCCTGGTGCTGCTGGCCTGCTCGTCGATGGGCATCTACGGCATCGTGCTCGGCGGGTGGGCGTCCGGTTCGACGTACCCGCTGCTCGGTGGCCTGCGCTCCAGTGCCCAGATGATCTCGTACGAGGTCGCGATGGGGCTGAGCATCGTGGCGGTGTTCATGACCGCCGGGACGATGTCGACCAGTGGGATCGTCGCCGCCCAGGGCGACGCCACCCGGCTGACCATCGCCGGCGTCGAGGTGCCGGCCCCCGGCTGGTACGCGATCCTGCTGCTGCCGAGCTTCATCATCTTCTTCATCGCCACCGTCGGTGAGACCAACCGGGCGCCGTTCGACCTCCCTGAGGCCGAGTCGGAGCTGGTCGCCGGCTTCATGACGGAATACAGCTCGCTGAAGTTCGCGCTCTTCATGCTCAGCGAGTACGTGGCGATGGTGACCATGTCTGCGGTCACCACGACGCTGTTCCTCGGCGGCTGGCGGGCCCCCTGGCCGATCACCCTCTGGGCGGGGGCGAACTCCGGCTGGTGGCCGATGCTCTGGTTCTTCGGCAAGGTGCTGGCACTGGTCTTCGTCTTCGTCTGGCTGCGGGGCACCCTGCCCCGGCTCCGCTACGACCAGTTCATGCGGTTCGGCTGGAAGGTGCTGCTGCCGATCAACCTGGTCTGGATCCTGGTCCTGTCCGGTCTGCGCTCGATCGAGGGCTGGCAGACCCGGGACCGGCTGCTCGCCACGGGCCTCGGCGCGGGCGTGCTGCTGCTGGTGACGCTGCTGTGGCCGAGCCGCAAGAAGGCGCCGCAGCCGTCGTTGCAGGAGCAGGTCAACAGCCGTCCGCACGGCAGCTTCCCGCTGCCACCGATGGACCTGCAAGTGCCACCGAGCCCGCGCACCAAGCGCGTGGTCGCCGAGCGGGAGCCGGCCAACGTCGCCGCCGGCTCGGACTCCAGGGAGGTGTGACGTGGGCGCGATCACCGGAACGTTCAAGGGCTTCGGGGTCACCTTCTCGCACATGTTCAGGAAGGTCGTCACGACCGACTACCCGTTCAAGCCGCCGGTGTCGGCGCCGCGCTACCACGGGCGGCACATCCTCAACCGGCACCCGGACGGCCTGGAGAAGTGCATCGGCTGCGAGCTGTGCGCCTGGGCCTGCCCGGCCGACGCGATCTACGTCGAGGGTGGGGACAACACCGAGGAGAACCGGCTGTCCCCGGGTGAGCGGCACGCGTCGGTCTACCAGATCAACTACGCCCGCTGCATCTTCTGCGGGCTCTGCATCGAGGCCTGCCCGACCCGGTCGCTCACCATGAGCAACGAGTACGAGCTGGCCCGGGACAACCGGCAGGACCTGATCTTCACGAAGGAGCAGCTGCTCGCGCCGCTGCTGCCGGGCATGGAGCAGCCGCCGCACCCGATGCGGCTCGGTGACAGCGAGAAGGACTACTACGTCGGCGCGCTGAGCAACCCGGGCACCTCGGCCGGGGCCGAGCACGCGGCGAACAGCCCGGGTCGCTACCAGGTCGAGGAGCACCCCGGGGTGACCTTCCCCGGTGCCGAGCAGCAGGCCCAGCGGGCGGCGGCGGGCAAGGGGGACGAGGCATGACCACGCAGACGGTGCTCGCGGCGGCGGGCGGGGTCTCCGGCGGCGAGGAGGTCACCTTCTGGATCCTCGCCCCGCTGGCGCTGCTCGGCGCGATCGGCATGATCGCGGCCCGCAACGCCGTGCACTCGGCGCTCTGGCTGGTGCTGACGATGCTCTGCCTGGGCGTGTTCTACGTCCTGCAGGCCGGGCCGTTCATCGGCATGGTGCAGATCATCGTCTACACCGGCGCGATCATGATGCTCTTCCTGTTCGTGCTGATGCTGGTCGGCCGGGACGCCACCGACTCGCTGATCGAGACGTTGCGCGGCCAGCGGTTCGCCGCCGTGGTGCTCGGGCTCGGCTTCGCCGGCCTGGTCGGCGGCGGCCTCTACCGGGGCCTCGGCGGTGTCTCGGCGGTCGGCCTGGAGCAGGCCAACGCCGAGGGCAACGTGCAGGGCATCGCCCGGCTGCTGTTCACCAAGTACGTCTTCGCCTTCGAGCTGACCTCGGCGCTGCTGATCACCGCAGCGGTCGGCGCGATGGTGCTGGCGCACATCGAGCGGCGTCGGGAGGACAAGATGGACCAGATCGCCACCATGAAGGCCCGCTTCGCCCCGGGCAACTACCCCGGCCCGAAGCCCGGCCCGGGCGTCTTCGCCACCTCATCCTCGGTGGCCACCCCGGCCCGCCTGCCCGACGGCCGGCTGACCGAGCGCAGCATCCCGGAGATCCTGCCGGCCCGGGAGCTGACCGCCGAGGAGACCACGCTGAAGGGGACGGACAAGTGACCCCGGACTACTACCTGGTGCTCGCCGCGGTGCTGTTCACCATCGGCGCGGTGGGGGTGCTCGTCCGCCGGAACGCGATCGTGCTGTTCATGTGCGTCGAGCTGATGCTGAACGCGGCCAACCTGACCCTGGTCACCTTCAGCCGGATCAACGGTGACCTGAACGGCCAGATCATGTCGTTCTTCGTGATGGTGGTGGCCGCGGCCGAGGTCGTGGTCGGCCTCGCGATCATCATGTCCATCTTCCGGACCCGGCGCTCGGCCAGCGTCGACGACGCCAACCTGCTGAAGTACTAAGGGGCCCTGCGGTGGGAGAGATTCTGATGAACGCCCCGGCTGAGCCGGCAGGTGAAGTCGCCTACGCTGCGGCGAGCGGGCTGCTGGGCAGCTTCTGGCTGCTGGTGGCGATCCCGCTGGCCAGCGCGGCGATCCTGCTGCTGCTGGGCCGGCGGGCCGACCGGTGGGGGCACTGGCTCGGGGTGGCCGCGATCGGCGCCTCCTTCGTGCTCGGCCTGGCCTACTTCTTCCAGCTGCGCGGCCTGGAGAACAAGTCGGCCGAGCTGAGCCTGTGGGACTTCATCGCCGTCGGCGACTTCCACGTGGACTTCGGCCTGCTGTTCGACCCGCTGGCCGCGGTCTTCGTGCTGCTGATCACCGGGGTGGGTTTCCTGATCCACCTGTACGCGGTCGAGTACATGGCGCACGACGAGGGCCGGCGGCGGTTCTTCGCCTACTTCAACCTCTTCGTCGCCGCGATGCTCCTGCTGGTGCTCGGCAACAACTACGTGATGCTCTACTTCGGCTGGGAGGGCGTCGGCCTGGCGTCGTACCTGCTGATCTCCTTCTGGTACGGCCGGCCGAGCGCGGCCACCGCCGGCAAGAAGGCGTTCCTGATGAACCGGGTCGGCGACGCCGGCCTGGCCATCGGCATTTTCATCATGTTCGCCACCCTCGGCACCACCCAGTACGACGAGGTGTTCAACGGGGTCGGTTCGCTGACCGGCACCACGGTGCTGGTGCTCGGCCTGCTGCTGCTGCTCGGCGCGGCCGGCAAGTCCGGCCAGTTTCCGCTCCAGGCGTGGCTGCCGGACGCGATGGAGGGCCCGACCCCGGTGTCGGCGCTCATCCACGCCGCCACGATGGTCACCGCGGGCGTCTACCTGATCGCCCGGTCCAACCCGGTCTTCTCGGCCAACTCGACGCTCCAGCTCGTGGTGGTCAGCGTCGGCGCGCTGACCCTGCTGCTCGGCTGCGTCATCGGCGCGGCCAAGGACGACATCAAGCGGGTGCTGGCCTGGTCGACGGTGAGCCAGATCGGCTACATGTTCCTCGGCGTCGGCCTGGGCGGCGGGGCGTACGCCCTGGCGATCATCCACCTGCTGGCGCACGGCTTCTTCAAGGCCAACATGTTCCTCGGCGCGGGCTCGGTCATGCACGGGATGAACGACCAGGTGGACATCCGCCGCTTCGGCGGGCTGTCGAAGTACATGAAGATCACCTGGATCACCTTCATGATGGGCTGGCTCGCCATCATCGGCCTGCCCCCGCTGTCCGGCTACTTCTCCAAGGAGCCGATCATCGCCGCCGCCTTCACGCGGGACGACTGGACGGCGTGGCTGTTCGGCGGGGCGGCGCTGCTCGGCGCCGGGCTCACCGCGTTCTACATGACCCGGCTGTTCGTCCTCACCTTCCACGGCCCGAAGCGGTGGACCGAGGACATCGAGCACCCGCACGAGTCGCCGAAGCTCATGACGATCCCGCTGAGCCTGCTCGCGGTCGGCTCGGTCGTCGCCGGTGGCCTGATGGTGTGGAACGACGGCCTGGCCTCCTGGCTGACGCCGGTGCTGGGCGAGGCCGGCGAGGAGCACGAGGCGGTGCTGCCGCACACGGTGATCACGATCTTGTCGCTGGTCGTCACGGTCGCCGGGGCCGGGCTCGCCTGGTCGCTGTTCCGCAACGGCACGGCCACCGAGCCGCAGCCGGCGGGTGTGCTGGTCACCGCAGCCCGGCGCAACCTCTACACCGACGCCTTCAACGAGGCGGTCTTCGAGAAGCCGGGGATCTTCCTCACCCGGGCGCTGGTCTTCCTCGACAACCGGGGCGTCGACGGGCTGGTCAACGGCCTCGCCGCCGCCGTGGGCGGGGGCTCGGGCCGGCTCCGGCGGCTGCAGACCGGCTTCGTCCGGTCGTACGCGACGTCCATCCTGACCGGCGCGCTGCTGGTGGTGGCGGCGTTCCTGGCCGTGCAGGCGGGGTGGCTGGCGTGATCGACCTCTCTACGGCCGCCCCCGCCGGCGGACCACGCAGTGACGACGGAGGTAAGGCCGCATAATGTCCAACTTCCCGTTCCTCTCGGTGCTGACCGTGGCGCCGCTGGTCGGCGCGCTGGTCGTGGCCGTCCTGCCGCGCCGCCGGCCGGACCTGGCCAAGCAGGTGGCCTTCGGGTGGTCGCTGCTGGTGCTCGCCCTGTCCGTGGTCATGTGGCTGGCGTTCAAGTCCGGCGGTGAGCGGCTCCAGTTCCGCGAGTCGTACACCTGGATCCCGCAGTGGGACGCCCGGTTCACCTTCGCCGCCGACGGCATCGCCCTGGTGATGCTGATGCTGATCGCGATCCTGGTGCCGCTGGTGATCCTCGCGTCCTGGCACGACGCCGAGTCGTCGAAGCGTTCGGTGCCGGTCTACTTCGCCCTGCTGCTCGTCCTCGAATCCACGATGATCGGCGTCTTCGCCGCCGCCGACGTCTTCCTGTTCTACGTGTTCTTCGAGGTCATGCTGGTGCCGATGTACTTCCTGATCGGCAGCTACGGCGGCCACCAGCGGCAGTACGCGGCGGTGAAGTTCTTCCTCTACTCGCTGGTCGGCGGCCTGTTCATGCTGGCCGCGGTGATCGGCCTGTGGGTCGTCGGCGGGAAGACCTTCGACTGGCAGGCGCTCACCCAGATCGACATCTCCACCGGGACCGAGCGCTGGCTGTTCCTCGGCTTCTTCCTCGCCTTCGCGATCAAGGCGCCGTTCTTCCCGTTCCACACCTGGCTGCCGGACGCCGGTGGGGCCGCCCCCGCCGGGGCCGCCGCGCTGCTCGTCGGCGTGCTGGACAAGGTCGGCACGTTCGGGATCCTGCGGTACTGCCTGCCGCTGTTCCCGGAGGCGTCGAAGTGGTTCGCCCCGTACGCGCTCGCGCTCGGGGTGATCGGCATCATCTACGCCGCGCTGCTGGCGGTCGGCCAGAACGACCTGAAGCGGCTGGTGTCGTACACCTCGATCGCGCACTTCGGGTTCATCGGGGTCGGCATCTTCGCCTTCACCACCCAGGCCGGCACGGGCGCGGTGCTCTACATGCTCAACCACGGCCTCGCCACCGGCCTGCTCTTCCTGGTGGTGGGCATGCTGGTGGCGCGGCGCGGCTCGGCCCTGATCAGCGACTTCGGCGGCGCGGGCAAGCTGGTGCCGCTGCTGGCCGGGGTGCTCTTCTTCGCCGGTCTGGCCTCGCTGGCCCTGCCCGGCACCGCGCCGTTCGTCTCCGAGTTCCTGGTGCTGATCGGCACCTTCACGGTGAACAAGCCGGTCGCGGTGATCGCCACGCTCGGCATCATCCTGGCCGCCGCGTACGTGCTGTGGATGGTGCAGCGGACGACCCAGGGCACCCTCAACCCGGCCCTGGCCGAGGTCGAGCCGATGCGCCGCGACCTCAACCTGCGCGAGAAGGTCGTGGTCGCGCCGCTGATCGCGCTGATCGTGCTGCTCGGCTTCTATCCCAAGCCGGTCACCGATGTCATCAACCCCGCCGTCCGGGCCACCATGGAGGACGTCGGCAGGACCGATCCGGCCCCTGAGGTCGGCGGTGTCGTGCAGGAGGCCGCAAAGTGACCGAGCTCAAGCTGCCGTCGATCGACTACGCGGCGCTCGCTCCGATCCTGATCATGTTGAGCGCCGCCCTGCTGGGCGTGCTGGTCGAGGCGTTCGTGCCCCGCCGGCGCCGACACCTCGTGCAGCTCTTGCTCGGGCTGCTCGCGGTGCTCGCCGCGCTGGTGATGGTGATCTTCAACGCCGACGACCGGCTGATCACCGCCGGTGGGGCGCTCGCCGTGGACGGGCCGACCCTGTTCCTCCAGGGTGCGATCCTGGTCCTCGCGGCGATGTCGCTGCTGCTCATCGGCGAGCGCTCGGTGGAGCGGGGCGGGGCGTTCGTCGCCCAGGCCGCCGTCACCGCCGAGTCGGTCGAGGACCGGCGGCAGGCCGAGGGCAGCAACGGGGCGACCGAGGTCTACCCGCTGACCAGCTTCGCCATCGGCGGCATGCTGATCTTCGTGGCGGCGAACGACCTGCTGACCATGTTCATCGCCCTGGAGGTCTTCTCCCTGCCGCTCTACCTGCTCTGCGCGTTGGCCCGTCGCCGGCGGCTGCTGAGCCAGGAGGCGGCGATGAAGTACTTCCTGCTCGGCGCGTACGCCTCGGCGTTCTTCCTGTTCGGCGTGGCCCTGGTGTACGGCTTCACCTCCGGCATTCCGGGCCGCCCGGCCGGCGTCGACTTCGCCACCATCCACGCGGCGGTCACCGAGTCCCCGGCCAGTCAGGTGCTGCTCTTCGCCGGCATGGCGTTGCTCTCCATCGGCCTGCTGTTCAAGGCCGCCGCCGCACCGTTCCACGTGTGGACCCCCGACGTCTACCAGGGCGCCCCGACGCCGATCACCGGCTTCATGGCGGCCTGCACGAAGGTGGCCGCGTTCGGCGCCCTGCTGCGGGTCTTCCACGTGGCGTTCGCCGGGGCGGCGTGGGACTTCACCCCGGTCCTCGGCGCGGTGGCGGTGCTCACCATGCTGGTCGGCGCGGTGCTGGCGGTCACCCAGACCGACATCAAGCGGCTGCTGGCCTACTCGTCGATCGCCAACGCCGGGTACCTGCTGGTCGGGGTGCTCGCACCGAGCCGGGACGGGCTCGCCGGCACGATGTTCTACCTGGCCGCGTACGGCTTCTCGGTGCTGGCCGCGTTCGCCGTGGTGACCCTGGTCCGTGACGCCGACGGGGAGGCCACCCACCTGTCCCGCTGGGCGGGGCTGGGGAAGCGCTCGCCGTTCTTCGCGGCGATCTTCACCTTCATCCTGCTGGCCTTCGCCGGTATCCCGCTGACCAGCGGGTTCATGAGCAAGTTCGCCGTCTTCGCCCCGGCCCTGGACGCCGACCAGGTGTGGCTGGTGGTGGCCGGCGTGCTGACCAGCATGGTGCTCGCGTTCCCGTACCTGCGGGTCGTGGTCATGATGTGGTTGTCCGAGCCGGGGGAGTCCACCCCGACGGTGACCGTGCCGGGCGGGCTGACCTCGGCGGCCCTCATGATCGGCGTGCTGGCCACGCTGGTCCTGGGCGTCGTGCCGGGCCCGCTGCTCGACCTCGCCAACGGCGCCGCCGAATTCGTCCGATGACAGACGTTTCCCCGCGACGGGGCCGGTACGCGACAGCGTGCCGGCCC
>NZ_JBHUVA010000021.1:0-19835 GCF_042670805.1 Micromonospora sp. NPDC057141
CCGCCGACCACGACGACGTGGTCGGCGGCGGTCACCCTCCCCCGCCGGACGTCGTGCACGGCGACCGCGGCGGGTTCGACGAGGGCGGCCCGGTCGAGGGGCAGCTCGTCGGGGAGCGGCACGACCAGTTCCGCCGGGACCGTCCAGGACGACTGCATGGCACCGGGCGAGTCGACGCCGAGGAAGTCCATGGCGTGGCAGATGTGCGAGTTGCCGCGCCGGCAGGCGACGCAGCGGCCACAGAAGCGGGTCGGCATGACGGTGACGGCCTGGCCGACGGCGTAGTCGGTGACCCCCTCGCCGACCTCGGCGACCCGCCCGGACATCTCGTGCCCGATCACCGCCGAGGCGCCGACGCGGGCGTCCATGTCGCCGTGGTAGACGTGCAGGTCGGTGCCGCAGATCCCGGTGTAGGCCACCGCGATGCGCACCTGGCCGGGCCCTGGCGGCTCGGGGGCGCGGCGCTCGACCGCCAGGTGCCGCGCGCCGTGGTAGACGACTGCCTTCATGCGTCCTCCGTCTCGACGGTTGGGGTCAGGGCCGGACGGCGGGCGAGACGCCGCCGTGGGTGTGGGCGGGCGCGCCGGGCAGGACGGTGGCGTGCGGTCGCGCCGTGGCGTGGGCGCGGTCGGCCACCGCCAGCAGCCGTCGGCCGGCCCGTTCCGGCCGCACGTTGGGGCCGTCGGCAGCCGGTGCCTGGGGGCGGCGGTGGGGTGGCCGGATCTCCGCCTCGGTGACCGTGACGCCCAGGCCCGGCGAGTCGCCGAGGACGAACGCGCCGTCCTCGACGTGCAGGTCGAGGCTGATCCCGACCGGGGCGTGCAGGTCCTGCAACTCGCTGACCAGGTGGTTCGGCACCGAGGTGGCGGCGTGCAGCAGCCCGATGGGGCTGTTGCCGATCGGGCTGACCGGCAGGTCGTAGGCGTGCGCCAGGGCGGACACCCGCAGGAAGTGGGTGACGCCCCACACCGCGGCCGCCTGGACGACGTCGACCGCCGCCGCGGCGAGCAGCGGACGGTACTGTTCGAGGCCGGTGAGGTTCTCGCCGGTCGCGACCGACGCGCGGATGCCCTGCCCGACGGCGGCGAGGCCCTCGGCGTCCCACCGCCGCACGGGCTCCTCGATCCAGACCAGGTCCAGGGTGCGTTCGAGTTCGCAGACGTGCCGGACGGCCTGCTTGCGGGTCCACGCCTCGTTCACGTCGAGCATCAGGCCGGGCCGCTGCCCGTGCGCGGCGTCGGTCAGCACGTCCCGTACCAGGTGCAGGCGGTCGCGGTCGCGCTCGATGTCGAGGCCGCCCTTGAGCTTGGCGGCCCGCAGGCCGCGCCGGGCGTAGCCCTCGTAGGCCGCGACCAGTTCGTCGTCGCTCAGCCCGATGTCCAGGCCGGACGCGTAGGCGGGCACCCGCCGGTCGCGTCCGCCCAGCAGCCGCCAGAGCGGTTGCCCGGCCGCCTGTGCCTTGATGTCCCACAGGGCGGTGTCGAGCGCGCCGATGGTCCCGAACACCGAGCCCGCGTGGCCCGCCTTGAACGTCTGCCGCAGCATCCGGTCGTACAGGCTGGTCACGGCGCGGGGGTCCTCGCCGTGGATCGCCGCGAAGATGTTCTCGATGTCCCCGTGCGGCCCGAGGCCGACGCCGCTGATGCCCTCGTCGGTCTCGACCACGACGATGGGCACGGCGGTCACGCCGTCGGCGAAGACGCCGTTGGCGTCCCCGACGGGGCGCCCCCATTCCTGGCTGGTCGTGAGGGTCCGGTACCCGGTTATCCGCATGTCAGCCCTTCGTGGAGCCGGCGGCGACGCCGTCGGCGATCTGGCGCTGGAGGAAGAGGTAGATCACCAGGACGGGGATCGCGGCGATCAGCACCCCGGAGGCGAAGGTGGGGATGTCGGCGGAGTACTGCCCGCGCAGTGAGGTCACCCCGACCATGAGGGTGCGGTGCTCGGCCGAGGGCATCAGCAGCAGCGCGATCAGCACGTCGTTCCAGCAGAAGAGGGTGTTGAGGATGCCGACCGACAGCAACGCCGGGGTGCCCAGGGGCAGCATGATCCGCCGGTAGACGCCGTACACGCTGTTGCCGTCGATGCGGGCCGCGTCGATGATCTCCGTCGGGATGGTCCGGTAGTAGCTGGTCATCAGGAAGATCGTGAAGGGGAGGAACTGCGCGACGTAGGCGAGGACGAGGCCCGGGTAGGTGTCGACGAGCCCCGCGTCGGCCATGATCCGGTTCAGCGGCACCATGATCACCTGGAACGGGACGAAGAGCGCCGCGAGGCAGCCCAGGAACAGCACCGACGAGCCCCGGAAGCGCAGTTGACTCAGCGCGAAGCCGGCCATGGAACCGAACAGCAGCAGCAGGACCACCGAGGACGTCACCGAGACGACCGAGTTGGCGAGGTACCGGGCCATGCCGACGCTGTTCCACGCCGTGGCGATGTTCTCCCAGCGCAGGGCGTCGGCCAGCGAGAAGCGGTCGAGGATGTACTCCCGGCGGGTCTTCATGGCCACGTTCGCGGTGAAGACCAGCGGATAGATCGTCGCCAGCGCCAGGAGGGCCATCGGGACGGCGAGCAGCCACCTGCTCGGCCGGACGCGGGACATCAAGCCTCCCTCACCGTCCGCCGGAGCAGGCTGATCTGCAGCAGCCCCACCACGAGCATGATGAGGAAGAGCACCGTCGAGGCGGCCGACGCGAGCGCCGGGCGGTTCATCTGTCCCTGCTGGATCCAGATGTAGTACTCCGGCAGGTAGGTCGAACCCTCCGGACCGCCGCTGGTCATCACGTAGAGCAGGCCGAACATGGAGGTCAGCATCCCGATCATCGTGGTCACGAAGACGAACTGGATGGTGCGGGAGAGGCTGGGGACGATCACGTGCCGGATGGTCTGCGGCAGCGACGCGCCGTCCACCCGGGCAGCGTCCAGCAGCGAGGCGTCCAGGGTGGCGAACCCGGCGAGGAACACCACCAGCGCCATGCCGAAGGTCGCCCAGACGTGCACCCCGACCACCACGAACATCGCCACGTCGGGGTCGCCGAGCCAGTCCGTCGGCCCGATACCGAGGCCGCCGAGCACGGCGTTGAGCGGGCCGTCGAAGGCGAGCAGGAGGTTGAAGATGGCACCGACGATGACCGGGGAGAGCACCGCCGGGAAGAAGTAGACGCTGCGGTACAACCGGTGCCCCGGCACGCGCAGGTAGATGAAGGTCGCGAGCAGGCCGGGAATCGCCACCGCCACCGGCAGCAGCAGCACGAGCAGCCCGACGTTGCGCAGCGCGCCCCGGAACAGCGGGTCGGCCAACAGCTCCCGGTAGTTGTCGAGACCGACCATCAGCCCGTCGCGGTCGCCGTCCCCGGTGAAGGAGAAGTTGACCCCGAGCAGCAGCGGCCACAGCCGCAGCAGCACGAGGATCAGCACGGCCGGGGCCAGCAGGACGTAGGGGGCGAGGCGTTCGCTCCGCCGGGCGCTGGTGTCGCGCCCGGTCGGTCCGCCCGGCCACCACCGGACGGACCGACGTCAGCGGTTTTCCACTCGGCACGGGTCAACCGGCCTGGTCCGAGGCCGCCAGCTGCTTCACGGCCTCGTCGACGGTGATCGAGCCGCTCAGCAGTTGCTGGGAGACCCGGCCCATCAGGTCCAGGGTGCGCGAGGAGAGGGCCACGTGCAGGGCGGGCTTGCCGCCCTTGAGGTCGGCGACGATCGTGGTCACGGCCGGGCCGCCCTGCGACACGTCGATCGTCGTGTCGGCGGCGATCGCGCCGGCCTGCGCGTGGAAGGCCGTCAGGGCGTCGGTCGAGGTCAACGACCGCACCAGGTCGGCGGCCACCTTCGGGTCCCTGGTCCACTTGGCGACCCCGTATCCGATGCCGCCGTCGAACGGCAGGCTCGGGGTGGCCCCGGGGACGACCACCGGTGCGCGCATCACGCCGACCTTGTCGGCCGGGAGGAACTCGCCGAAGTCCTTCCAGTGCCCGATGTCCGACATCAGCCCGATGACGTGGGAGGCCTTGGCGGACTGGAAGATCGCGAAGGCGTCGTTGAACATCGCCGTCGAGTTCGGCCCGTCGCTGTTGAGCTTCGCGTCCTGGGTCTCCTTCCAGAGCGCGAAGATCCGCTTGACGTGGGGCGAGGTCCAGTCCCGCTTGCCGGCGATCCAGTCGTCGTACTCCTGCGGGGTGAGGACCCCCGATCCGAGGGCCGAGAGGAAGAACTGGATTCCGATACCCTCCTTGTTGCCGAGGGCGAAGCACTTCGTGCCGGTCTGCTTCGTGATGGTGGTGCAGTTGGCGACGAACTCGGGCCACGTGGTGGCCGGCTTCGCCGGGTCGAGGCCGGCCTTCTCGTAGAGCGCCCGGTTGTAGTAGATCGGGTGGCCCTGGAGGGTCACCGGGCCGGCGTAGGTCTTGCCGTCCTTGGTGAACGCGTCCCAACCGGCCAGCCGCTGCCGGTCCTCGGCCACGTACTCGTCCAACGGCAGGAGCGCGTCGACCCGGTCCCGGATCTGCCCGCCGCCGTTGAACAGGATCACGTCGGGCCCCTTGCCTGACTGGATCGCCGTGCCGAGCAGGGTGTAGTACTGGTCGTGGGGCTGGGCGACGAACTCGACGGTCACGCCGGGGTGTTTCCTGGCGAAGTCCGCCTTCGCCTTCTCGATGTACGAGGCGGCGGTGGCCTCACCGGACTTCCAGTCCCATACCACCAGCTTGCTGTCGGAGCCGTCGGGCGAGGAACGCGGCCCCGAGGCGCTCCCGCAGCCAGCCAGCACCAGCGCCGCGACGAGGACCCCTGGCCACACTGTTCGCTGCTTCATCGCTGCTCACCTTCGACTATGCGAGTGCCGGCGAACCGGACGTCGATGCAAGAATTGACGAGAAGGTAACTCGTATGACGTATGACGTCAACACTGGGGCGTAGAATTTCCCGACGGCGCCACGACCGCCGCCCGCGGGGGCACTGGAGGGGACATGACGGCAGCACAGGAGACCACCCCGAGCACCTCGGGCCCCCCGGCGTGGGCACGGCGACCCGCCAACCTCGCCACCGCGGTCACCGCGGAACTGGTGGAACGCATCGTGCGCGGGGTGCACCCCCCGGGGACGCCGCTGCCTCCCGAGCCGGCGCTCTGCGAGGCGTTCTCCGTGAGCCGGACGGTCGTACGGGAGGCGGTGAAGATCCTCCAGGAGAAGGGGCTGGTGCAGATCCGCCAGGGCAGCGGCACCATCGTCACCCCACCGTCGACGTGGGACATGCTCGACGAACTCGTCCTCGCGGCGACCATCGCCGAGGACGACAGCCTGGCGATCCTCGACGACCTGGTCGTCACCCGCCGGGTGCTGGAGTCCGACATGGCCAACGTCGCCGCCCGCGTGGCCGACCAGGAGACCGTCGACCGGCTGCGCGCCCTGGTCGACCGGATGGACGAGCTGGTCGACGACCATGTCACGTACCACGAGCACGACCGCGCGTTCCACGACGTGATCATGCAGGCGTCGGGCAACCGCATCGCCCGTGGCGTGGTGCGGGCCCTGGAGAGCCAGGTCGTGAACACCGCCCGGTACATGGGCCGCACCGAGCGCGCGCTCTGCGTGGCGTCCAACCAGGGGCACCGGCGCATCTACGAACGCATCGCGGCCCACGATCCCGACGGCGCGGCCGAGGCCATGATCACCCACATCACCGAGGCGTGGCTCGTCCGCCGCAGCGGGCCGGGCACCGCGCGGCTGGTGCGCTGAGGGGCGCACCGCTTCGCGGAGGGGCCGGCCCGGGACAGTCCCTGCCGTGCAGGCGCAGGCAGCGGTCAGCTTCGCGTCCACTTCTGGCTGTTGCTGTTGTTGCAGGGCGAGCGGATCACCTGCGTGCCGTTGGCGGTTCCGGCACCGTTCGGTGACAGGCGCAGGCCGGACCGCACGTGGCCCTCCCGGGAAGCTAAATCGATAATCGTCAATCAGATGGACGTCGTACGCTATACCCCGCCCTCCGGGCGGGTCAACCCACGGGCCGCGCGCCGACCCTGGCATCATCACACATATCGATGTTAACGTTCCCACAACGTCGCCGACACATCTCCGACTCGCCGACCACTCCGGCGTGGCGCGGTTCGGAACGCGCAACGTGCCGCCGACGTGCCGACAGCCCGCCAGCCCGCCAGCCCGCCAGCTGGCATACATCTGATGTCAGCGGATGCAGGCGGAGCGATCGAGGAGCCAGGTGCCGGCACCAGCAAGGGAATTCACGCTCGCGACGGCGTTGACGTTTCCCAATGGGACCACCTAACGTCTGATGTCTGAGACGCGTGGCCGCCACCAAGCCACCCCTTGTCTGGAGGGATCCCCATGTCCCGTCCCCCATTCACCCGCCGCTCGCTGCTGGCCGGCATCGGCGTGGGCGGCATCGCCGCCGCCACCGGCGGCCTCATCCGCGCGGTCCCCGCCCATGCCGCTATCCCCGGCCCGACCAACTACTCCCAGACCTGGGACTCGGTCGGCCAGCACCCGGCGGCTGCCGAGTGGTTCCAGGACGCCAAGTTCGGCATCTACTACCACTGGGGCGCCTTCAGCGTGCCCGCGTTCGCCAACGAGTGGTACCCGCGCAACATGTACAACAACGGCTCGAACGAGAACAACCACCACAAGAGCGTCTACGGTGACCCGTCGGTGTGGCCGTACCACAACTTCATCAACGGGGCCAACGACAGGTCCGGCCGCTTCGTCCAGTTCGCCCCCAAGCTCAGGTCCGCTGGCGGTAACTTCGACCCGAACGAGTGGGCGCAGCTGTTCGTCGACGCCGGCGCGAAGTTCGCCGGGCCGGTGGCCGAGCACCACGACGGCTTCTCCATGTGGAACAGCCAGGTCAACGAGTGGAACTCCGTCGCCAAGGGACCCCGCCTCGACCTGCTGAGGCTGCACACCGACGCGATCCGGGCCCGTGGCCTCAAGGTCCTGGTCGCCATGCACCACGCGTTCAACTTCACCGGCTTCTACCAGTGGGCGCCGCAGCAGTCCGACCCGAGCCTGCGCAAGCTCTACGGGCAGTTGGGCACCGCCGCCGAGGAACAGCTCTGGTACGACAAGCTCCGCGAGGTCGTCGACCAGGCCCAGCCGGACATCATCTGGCAGGACTTCGACCTGCGCCGCATCAGCGACGCGCAGCGGCTGAAGTTCCTGGCCTACTACTACAACCGGGCCGTCGCGTGGGACAAGGAGGTCGTCGCCACCTACAAGGACGGCCTGGAACTCGGCGGCGCGGTCTACGACTACGAGCGCGGCGGGCCCGCCGAGCTGCGCACCCCCTACTGGCTGACCGACGACAGCATCAGCAGCTCGAGCTGGTGCTACACCACGGGGATCGGCTACTACACGCTCAACCAGATGCTGCACTCCCTGATCGACCGGGTCAGCAAGAACGGCAACATGGTGCTCAACATCGCGCCGATGGCCGACGGCACGATCCCGTCGGGGCAGCAGACGATCCTGCGCGGCATCGGCGACTACCTGCGGCGCTTCGGCGAGTCCGTCTACTCCACCCGAGCCTGGACGACGCACGGCGAAGGCCCGACCCAGATGGGCGGCGGTTCCTTCACCCAGCCGCGGGCGGGCACCCCCCAGGACGTCCGCTTCACCCGCAGCAAGGACAACCGCGTGCTGTACGCGACGATCCTCGGCTGGCCGGGCAGCTCGGTCACCATCGCCACGCTCGCGTCCGGCCGGATCGACCTCGCCTCCCTGGCCGGCGTGCAACTGCTCGACACCACCGCCGGCAGCTACGTCAACCTGCCGACCCGCACCCAGGACACCACCGGGCTGCGGATCACCCTGCCGTCGGCGAGCGCCCCGTTCAGCGCGCCGGCGTACGTGGTGAAGCTGACCTTCAACGGGGCGATCCCGACCCTCGGCGGCGGGCCCGCCGTCGCCTCGCCGGTCAGCGTCTACGCCAACATCGGCTACGACAGCGGCCTCAACCTGTCGGTCGGCAGCTACACCGCGGCGCAGTTGCAGTCCGCCGGCATCGGGCTGCGGACCATCTCGTCGGTGCGGGTCGCCGCCGGCCACCAGCTCGTCGGGTACGCGAACGACAACTTCTCCGGCACCAGCTGGACCTTCACCGCCGACAACGCCGACCTGCGCAACACCGGCAACAACGACGCGATCGCCTCCCTGCGGGTGACCTTCAACCCGGCCACGTACCAGCGGATCACCAACGTGACCAACGGCCTGGCGCTCGACAGCGGCGGCAACGTCGCCTCCGGAGCACCACTGAAGCAGTGGAGCTGGGACGGCAGCACCAACCTGCAGTGGCAGCTCGTCGACCTGGGCACCGGCTACCACCGCATCGTCAACCGCACCAACGGCATGGTGGTCGACGGCTTCGGCCTCACCGGCAACGGGGCTGCGGCCCAGCAGGCGCCGTGGAACGGCGGCAACTCCCAGCAGTGGCAGATCACCGACCAGGGCAACCGGCGGTACCGGATCGCCAACCGGGTGACCGGGCTGGTGCTCGACGGCGGCGGCCAGGTCGCCTCCGGCTCGACCGTCAAGCAGTGGAGCTGGGACGGCAGCACCAACCTGCTCTGGACCATCGCCGCCGTCTGATCCCCGCAGTGCCCGCCGACGCAGAGATGGAGAAGACACGTTGAACCGGAGAATCCTGGCGAGCGCGGGGCTGACGCTGCTGCTCGGCGTGACGGCCGCCCTCACCGCCGGCTGTGGTGACCGGTCGGGCGGCGGGACCGGCTCGGGCAGCGGCAAACCGCTCGTCGGGGTCGACTACCCGCGCTCGGACACCGACTTCTGGAACTCGTACATCAAGTACGTGCCGCAGTCCGCCGACGAACTGGGGGTCGAGGTCAAGACCACCAACTCGCAGAACGACATCGCGAACCTCATCTCGAACGCCCAGACCTTCATCAGCCAGGGCGTCAAGGGGGTGGTGATGGCCCCGCAGGACACCGCCGCCATCGCGCCGACCCTGGCGCAGCTCGACAGCCGCAAGATCCCGGTGGTCACCATCGACACCCGGCCGGACACCGGCAAGGTGTTCATGGTGGTGCGCGCCGACAACCGCGCCTACGGCATCAAGGCGTGCCAGTTCCTGGGCACCAAGCTGGGCGGCCGGGGCAAGGTCGTCATGCTCCAGGGCGGCCTGGACTCGATCAACGGCCGGGACCGCACCGAGGCGTTCAACGAGTGCATGCGCAGGGACTTCCCCGGCATCACCGTGTTCGGTGAGGCCACCGACTGGAAGGCCGACGTGGCGGCGTCGAAGCTACAGACCCGCTTCGCGTCGGACCCGGACATCAAGGGCATCTACATGCAGTCCTCGTTCGCGCTGTCGGGCACCCTGCAGATCCTCAAGCAACGGGGTCTGCGGGTGCCGCCGACCGACCCCAAGCACGTCTTCGTCGTCTCCAACGACGGCATCCCGGAGGAGCTGAAGAGCATCGGCGACGGCCTGATCGACGCCACCGTCAGCCAGCCCGCCGACCTGTACGCCCGCTACGGGCTGGAGTACGTCAAGGCGGCGATCGAGGGCAGGACGTTCCAGCCCGGCCCCACCGAGCACGGCAGCACCATCATCCAGGTGCGCGAGGGCCTGCTGGAGGACCAGCTGCCCGCCCCGCTGGTGACGCTGGACGGCGCGCCGATCGCGAGTCAGCCCACCGTGAAGTTCGACGACGCGTCGCTGTGGGGCCGTAACGCATGAGTGCCGCCCTGCACCGCCCGGGCGACGGGCCGGCCGGCGACGACCGGCCCGTCGTCGAGGCGGTGAACGTCACCAAGCGCTTCGGGTCCACGCTCGCCCTGTCCGAGGCGGGCATCCTGGTCCGCCGCGGCGAGACGCACGCCCTGGTGGGACGCAACGGCGCCGGCAAGTCGACGTTGGTGGGCATCCTCACCGGGCTGCAGGCCGCCGACGCCGGCGCGGTGGCCTTCGCCGGACGCCCGGCCCCGCCGCTGGGTGACCGCGACGCCTGGCGGCAGCGGGTGGCGTGCGTCTACCAGAAGTCGACGATCATCCCCACGCTCACCGTGGCCGAGAACCTGTTCCTCAACCGGCACGCGCGGGGGCGCAGCGGGTTGATCCGCTGGTCGGGCCTGCGGCGGGAGGCGGAGCGACTGCTGGCGGCGTGGTCGGTCGACGTCGACGTGCGGCAGCCGGCCTCGACCCTCTCCGTCGAGCAACGGCAGTTCGTGGAGATCGCCCGCGCGCTGTCCTTCGGGGCCCGGTTCATCATCCTCGACGAGCCGACCGCCCAGCTCGACGCGGCGGGCATCAACCGCCTGTTCGCCCGGGTCCGCGACCTGCGGGCGCACGGGGTGACGTTCCTGTTCATCAGTCACCACCTCCAGGAGATCTACGAGCTCTGCGACCGGGTGACGGTCTTCCGCGACGCCCGGCACATCGTCACCGCCGACGTGGCCGGGCTGAGCCGGCAGGCGTTGGTCGCCGCGATGACCGGCGAGGACGTGACGATGCCGGAGGCCGACCATCGGCCCCCGGCGTCCGACGCGCCGGTGCTGCTGTCGGTGCGTGACCTGGTCACCTCGTCCGGCGCCGAGCTGTCGCTGGAGGCCAGGGCGGGCGAGGTCGTCGGCATCGCCGGTGGCGGCGGCAGCGGCAAGGTCGAGGTCGCCGAGGCGATCGTCGGTCTCGCCCGCCCGACGGGCGGGACGGTCGCCCTCGGCGGCCGGGTGCTGCGTCCGGGCAGTGTGCCCGACGCCCTCGCCGCCGGCGTCGGGCTGGTGCCGCAGGACCGGCACCGGGAGGGCCTGGTGCCGTCGCTGTCCATCGCGGAGAACGTCACGATGACCGTGCCGGAGCGCGTCGGGCGCTACGGCCTCATCTCGCCGGCCCGGCGCGACGCCCTGGCCCGGGACACGATCGCCGACCTGGCGATCAAGGCCTCCGGCCCGCACGTGCCGGTCTCCGACCTGTCGGGCGGCAACCAGCAGAAGGTCGTCATGGGCCGGGCGCTGGCCAGCGACCCGCAGGCGCTGGTCCTCATCACCCCGACCGCCGGGGTCGACGTGCGGTCGAAGCAGACCCTCCTCGGCGTCGTCGAGGAGGTGCGCCGCCGGGGCACCACCGTGCTGGTGGTCTCCGACGAGCTCGACGACCTGCGGATCTGCGACCGCGTGCTGGTGATGTTCCAGGGCCGGGTCGTCGGCGAGCTGACCCACGGCTGGAGCGACAACGATCTGGTAGCCGCCATGGAAGGGGTGGACCTCCACCATGTCTGAGACGCTGTCCACCGCCAAGGCGCCGTCCCCGCCACCACCGGCTCCCCCGGCGTCGCCGTCGCGGAGCGTGGCCATCGCCCGGCTGCGTGACCTGGCGCTGGTGCCGGCGATCATCGCGGTCGCCGTCGTCGGGTCGATCGTCAACCCGGTCTTCCTCAGCTCCGACAACATCATCAACGTGCTGCAGAGCATGTCGGAGATCGCCATCCTGGTCCTCGCCCAGACCATCGTGCTGATCACCGGCAAGATGGACCTGTCGCTGGAGTCCACCTTCGGCCTGGCTCCCGGCATCGCCGCCTGGCTGGTCGTCGACCCCGCGCTCACCCGGGGCCTCGGGCTCGACGCGCTGCCGGATGCCTGGGCGGTGCCGGTGGTCCTGCTCGTCGGCGCGCTCGTGGGTGCCTTCAACGGGCTGCTCATCGTCCGGTTCGGCCTCAACGGCTTCATCGTGACGCTGGGCATGCTCATCATCCTGCGTGGGCTGCTCACCGGCATCTCCGGCGGGCAGACCTTCTTCGCGCTGCCCGGGTCGATGACGTATCTCGGCTCCGCGAGCTGGTTCGGGGCGCCGGCCTCGATCTGGGTGTCGCTGCTGCTGTTCGCCGCCGGGATCGTGGCCCTCGGCCACACCCGCGCCGGCCGGGCCCTGTACGCGATCGGCGGCAACGCCGACGCGGCCCGCGCGGCGGGCATCCGCACCGACCGGGTGCTGTGGATCGCGCTCGTCGTGGCCAGTGTGCTCGCGGCGCTCGCCGGCCTGCTGATCAGCGGCCGGCTCGCGGCGGTGCCGGCGGCCCAGGGCAGCGGCGCCATCTTCCAGGTCTTCGCGGCGGCGGTGATCGGCGGCGTCAGCCTCAACGGCGGAAAGGGCAGCGTGTTCGGTGCCTTCACCGGCGTACTGCTGCTGTTCATGATCATTAATGTGTTGACCCTGGCCGGGGTGCCCGCGCAGTGGACGAACTTCCTCAACGGCGCCGTCATCCTGGTGGCCCTGGTGGTCTCCCGCATCACCGGGGGCAAGGCACAGACGTGAGACGACCCGGCCCGCCGCACGGGCCCGCGCCAGGCAGTCCCACGAGCCGGGCACAAGCCGGCCGACGTTCCCCATCCCCAGGAGTTACGGTGACCGAACGCATCACGTCCGTGGCAACCATCGACGTACGCTTTCCCACCTCCCGGCACCGCGACGGGTCGGACGCGATGAACCCCTTCCCGGACTACTCCGCCGCTTACGTCATCCTGCGCACGTCGGCGGGCGCCGCGGGGTACGGTCTCGTCTTCACCGTGGGCCGCGGCACCGAGATCCAGGTCGCGGCCGTGCAGTCGCTCGCCCCGATGGTGGTCGGCCAGCCGGTCGACGAGCTGACCGCCGACCCGGGCGCGCTGGCCCGCCGGCTCGTCGGCGACAGCCAGATCCGCTGGCTGGGCCCGGCGAAGGGCGTCGTGCACATGGCCGCCGGGGGCCTGGTCAACGCGGTGTGGGACCTCGCCGCCCGGCGGGCGGGCCAGCCGCTGTGGAAGCTGCTCGCCGACCTCACCCCGGAGCAACTCGTCGCGCAGGTCGACTTCCGCTACCTGCGCGACGCCCTCACCGAGGACGAGGCGCTCGCGCTGCTGCGGGGGGCCGTCGCCGGCCGGGCCGAGCGCGAGCGCCGGCTGCGGGCCGAGGGCTATCCGGCGTACACCACGACCCCGGGGTGGCTGGGCTACGACGACGAGAAGCTGGCCCGGCTCTGCGCCGAGGCGGTGCGCGAGGGGTACGAGTTGATCAAGCTCAAGGTCGGCGGGAACCTGGCCGACGACGTCCGCCGGATGGGCATCGCCCGGCAGGCCGTCGGGCCGGACGTCCGCATCGCCGTCGACGCCAACCAGATCTGGGGCGTGCCGGAGGCGATCCGGTGGATGCGCGAGCTCGCCGCGTTCGACCCGTACTGGATCGAGGAGCCGACCTCGCCGGACGACGTGCTCGGGCACGCCGCCGTGCGCAAGGCGCTCGCCCCGGTCAAGGTGGCCACCGGCGAGCACGTGCACAACGCGGTGATGTTCAAGCAGCTCCTCCAGGCCGACGCCGTCGACGTGGTGCAGATCGACGCCTGCCGGGTCGCCGGCGTCAACGAGAACCTGGCGATCCTGCTGCTCGCCGCGAAGTTCGGCGTACCGGTCTGCCCGCACGCCGGCGGGGTGGGGCTCTGCGAGCTGGTGCAGCACCTGGCCATGTTCGACTTCGTCGCGCTCAGCGGCAGCACCGAGGACCGGTCCATCGAGTACGTCGACCACCTGCACGAACACTTCGTGGATCCGGTACGCGTCACCGCCGGGCGGTACCTGGCGCCCACCGCGCCGGGAATGAGCGCGGAGATCGTCACCGCCTCCGTGAGCGACTACCGGTACCCGGACGGCCCCCAGTGGACGACCACCCGGGTCGGTGCGGCGGCGACGGGGTGAGCGGGCCCGCCGGCCCGGCCGCGCCCGGGGGCACGGCTAGGCATCCGTCGCCTGGGCGGCGAGCACCCGACGCAGCCACGCCTCGGAGGTGTTGACGTGCACCAGTGCGCTGGCCTGGGCGAGCAGCTGGTCACGGGAGCGCAGCGCGAGGTAGATCGCGTGGTGCTCGTCGATCGTCTGGTGTGCCGCGTTGCCCTCGATCAACCCGCGCCACACCCGGGCCCGCACCGTACGGCTGGACAGCCCGGCCAGCAGCGAGGCGAGGGTCTCGTTGCCGGTGGCGGCGATGACGGTCTGGTGGAAGGCGATGTCGAACCGGATCAGCTTCTCGGCGTCGTCGGCCGCCGCCCGCATCTCCTCCAGGATCCGGCTGAGCTCGGCGAGGTGGGCGTCGGTCATCCGCAGCGCCGCCAGGCCGGTGGCCACCGGCTCCAGCATCCGGCGCACCTCCACGACCTCCAGCAGCGTGTCGTCGCGCAGCAGCTCCACCGCCACGCCCAGCCCTTCCAGCAGCAGCCGGGGGGCGAGGCTGGTGACGTACGTCCCGTCGCCCCGCCGCACGTCGAGCACCCTGGCCGATTCGAGCACCTTCACCGCCTCCCGCACCCCGCTGCGCGACAGCCCCATCTGCGCGGCCAGTTGCGGCTCCGGCGGCAGTCGCGCGCCCGGCGGCAGTTCGCCGCTCTGGATCATGCTCCGGATCCTCGCGATCGCGTCGTCGGTCAGTGCCATCCCGGTCCCCTTCGCACCCGCCGCCAGCAGACACCACTATAGAGACATCAGATGTCTGCCACCGTCGCAAGCGCGGCGGCGACCTACGCGGGCCGCCACCGGCGCCCCGTCCCCGCCCAAGGAAGGACCTGACGTGCAACGTTACGGCTGCCTCATCCGGCTCCGGCCCGAACACCGGGAAACCTACCTGCGGTTGCACGCCGCCGTCTGGCCGAGCGTCGAGCAGACCCTGCGTGCCGCCAACTTCCGCTACTACACCATCTTCCTCCACGCCGACCTGCTGTTCGGCTATTACGAGTACGTCGGTGACGACCACGACGCCGACCTGCGCCTCATCGCCGCCGACCCGCAGACCCAGGCATGGTGGAAGCTGACCGACCCGTGCCAGGAGTCGCTCGCCGAGCCGGGCTCGGGGCACTGGTGGGCACCGATGCAGGAGGTCTGGCACCTGCCCGACGACGCTGCCTGAGCAGGCGAAGAGGTCGTCCGGAGCACGGCGATGCTCCGGGGTGGCGGACCACGAACGGTCCACCGCCCCGGAGCCGAGGTGCTGCTGCCCGTCAGACGGTCAGCTGGCGGTGCAGGTGGGAGTCTGGGTGGGCGCGGTACCGGTGCCCTGGAACCCGAACTCGGTCACCTGACCGGCGGCAAGCTGACCGTTGTAGTCGACATTGGCGAACCGCACCGTCCCGCTGCTACCAGCAGCCGTCGCCGACCACGTGTTCGTCACACTCGAACCACCCGGCAACGTCACACCGACGTTCCAACCCCGGGTACCACCAGAACCCGCCGTCACCTTCACCGTCGCCACGAAACCACCCGTCCACGAATTCACCGACACCGTCGCCGAACACCCCACCCCACCCGGCGGCGGAGTCGTCGGGCTCGTGGTCGGGCTCGGCGGCGGAGTCGTCGGGCTCGGCGGAGGCGTGGTGGGGCTGGCGGCGTCGAAGCCGAGGAAGCGGATGGCCTGCGCAGCGTCGAACGGGATGGAGTGGCCGTACCCCTGGAAGCTGATCGCCTCGACCGGCGCGGTGCCGCCGGTGCCGCCGTAGCGGGTGCGGGTGGCGCTGGTCTGCGGGTAGTCGGTGTAGCTGGGGGTCTGGGACACGCCCAGCACGTTGGTCCACTGCTTGACCTGCTCGCCGAAGTTGACGTAGCTCAGCGTGGTGTCCGTGGTGCCGTGCCAGATCTGCATACGGGGACGCTTGCCGGTGTAGCCGGGGTAGGCGTTGCGGACCAGGTCGCCCCACTGCTGGGGGGTCTTGACGATCCGTCCGCCGGAGCACTCGCTGTTCCACTCCGAACCGTTGGTGGTGGCGAAACAGCCGAACGGGACGCCGGAGGAACTGACCCCGGCGTTGAACACGTCCGGGTAGAGGCCGGCCATCACGTTGGTCATCATCGCGCCGGACGAGAACCCCGCGACGCCGATGCGGCTCGGGTCGACCGGGTAGCGGTTGCGGACGTAGTCGATCATGGACTTGAGGCCGACCGGATCGCTACCACCGTCGCGCCGGAGGGCCTGCGGGGAGGAGACGTCCCAGCATTTGCTGCTCCGGGTCACCGACGGGTAGACCACGATGTAGCCGTAGCGGTCGGCAAGGGAGCTGAGCTGGAAGCCGGTGTGTATCGCCGGACCGCTGCCGGTGCAGTAGTGCAGGGCCAGGAGCAGCGCGGGTCGAGCCGCCACCCGGTCCGGCACGTACAGGTGCATCTGGAGGTTTGTCGGGTTGGTGCCGAAGTTGGTCACCTGGGTGAGCGTCGCGGCCGACGCCGGGGTGGCGGCCGTGATCACGGCCGTCGTCGTCGCCAGGGCCGTCGCCAGCGCGGCCGCCAGCAGAGCGATCCTTCGTTTCATCGGTGGATCCTTCGTCGTGGGTGGATGCGGCGGCAGGGCGTGCCCCGGTCTGGGCGACCCGGCCGGCCCGGTCCTCGGTCGCCGGGCCGACCCAACAACAGGAGACCCCCGGCCCGACCCGGAGCACCCCGGGTCGGGCCGGCGGTGCGTCAGCTGGCGGTGCAGGTGGGAGTCTGGGTGGGCGCGGTACCGGTGCCCTGGAACCCGAACTCGGTCACCTGACCGGCGGCAAGCTGACCGTTGTAGTCGACATTGGCGAACCGCACCGTCCCGCTGCTACCAGCAGCCGTCGCCGACCACGTGTTCGTCACACTCGAACCACCCGGCAACGTCACACCGACGTTCCAACCCCGGGTACCACCAGAACCCGCCGTCACCTTCACCGTCGCCACGAAACCACCCGTCCACGAATTCACCGACACCGTCGCCGAACACCCCACCCCACCCGGCGGCGGAGTCGTCGGGTTCGGCGGAGTGGTGGTCGGGTTCGGCGGAGTGGTCGTCGGGTTCGGGATGCCCGGGCCGGCGTTGAGGGCGTTGAGGACGGCGTCGTACGCCGGCTTCTTGTTGCCGTTGCAGTCGAACAGCAGGGCGTTGTCGGACCCTCGCCACGAGTCGCAGTCCCGCACGCCCCACACCGTGATGCCGGTGCAGCGCGACACGTTCATGCAGGCCCGGGTGACCGCGCCGAAGATGTTGGCCTGGTTGCCGCCGGTCATGACGTCCAGCTCGGTGATCTGCACGTCGACGCCGAGGTCCGCGAACCGCTGGAGGTTGGCCTGGTAGTCGCTGGCCAGGGTGGTGCCCAGGTGGGACTGGAAGCCGACGCAGTCGATCGGCACGCCCCGGGACTTGAAGTCGCGCACCATGTTGTAGATGCCGGTCGACTTCGCGTTGACCCCGTCGGTGTTGTAGTCGTTGTAGCAGAGCTTCGCGCCCGGGTCGGCGGCCCGCGCGGCGCGGAACGCCGCCTCGATCCAGTCGTTGCCGGTGCGCTGGAGGTTGGAGTCACGACGCCCGCCGCTGCCGCCGTCGGCGAACGCCTCGTTCACCACGTCCCAGGAGTGGATCTGCCCCTTGAAGTGGCTGGCGACCTGGGTCACGTGGTTGATCATCGCGCTGCGCAGGGCGCTGCCGGACATGTTCTGCGCCCAGCCCGGCTGCTGCTGGTGCCAGAGCAGGGCGTGACCCCGCACGCTCATCCCGTTGGCCCGGGCATGGCTGACGAGGCGGTCACCACCGGTGTAGTTGAACTGGCCCTGTTGCGGCTCGGTGGCGTCCCACTTCATCTCGTTCTCGGCCACGACGCTGTTGAACTCGCGGTTGAGAACCGTCGTGTACGTGCTGTTGGAAAGCTTGCCCGTCGCGACCGCAGCACCGAAGTAGCGGCCCTTCTCTGCCGCCGCCGCGCCCAGGGTCGTCCCGGCGCTGGCGGCAGGGGCCATCGCCACCATCACGCCGGCGGTGAGTACGCCGGTGACCGCGAGGGTCGCCGTCGTCAGCAGGGCTCTCTTGCGTCTCATGTCGATTCCTTCTCGGTGTGGTTTGCCGCGGTGTGGTGGGGTGCCCTGACTCGCTCCCAGGGACGGGCGGCGCGGACCGCTGCACGGGCGGACCATCCTGAAACGGCCGCATTCACCGCACACGAGGCCACACGAAGCCCGTCGCGCCGTCGCCGGCAGCTGCTGGTGGGAGTCCCGACACGACGTCCCGCATGCCCGGTGGGGAGTCGTGATCCCGAGGTTCGACCGGCAGAGCCCGCCCGGTGGGCCCATGGACGCCGTCATCCTCGACATCGACTGTGAACGATAACAAGACTATTCGTCAAGTCCTGCCGGATCGCGTCGGGCAGACCCTCCGACTTCCGCACCTCGCCACGCCCGGCCTCCTGGCCCTATTCGGGCACGCCCGGTCCTGACGGTTGCAGGTTCTACGGTGAGGAACGAACGATGCGACACGACACGACACGACACGACACGACACGATCAGCGGCTGCGGCGCAGGGCTCGGCCGTCCGCGACGGACGGAGGGCGGTGGAGCGAGTCGGCTCACGTTCGACCTGCTCGGCCCGGTGCGCGCCTGGTGGCGTGCCGAGGAGGTCGACCGGCTGCGGCGGGCGCTGGAGGTCGGGCCGGACTGCGCTGCCGGCGGTCAGCCCAGCGGCAGGGACGACTCCCGCATCACCAGGCGGCCGGGGAACTCCTCCGAGGTGGGCACCGCACCGCCGATGGCGGCGAAGAGCCGCTGACCGGCCACCGCGCCGAGGTGTTTGAGATTCATGTCGATGCTGGTCAGGCGCGGACGGGAGTGCGCGGCGATGGCCTCCCAGTTGTCGAAGCCGATCACCGAGGTCGTGCCCGGCACATCGCGCCCGAGGTCGCGCAGCGACTCCAGCACCCCCCGGGCGATCTGGTCGCTGCCGCAGAAGATCCCGTCGACCTCGGGATGCCGCTCGACGACCATCCGGGCCGCGGCGCGCCCCCAGGCCTCGTCCCACGACCCGAAGTACGGCCCGTCGCCCACCATGGTCAGGCCGGCGGCGGCGAGCGTGGCCGCCGCCCCCTCGGCGCGGTCCCGGGCAGCCCGGTAGACCGCCTCGCCGGTGATGTGGGCGATGTCGCGCCGGCCGCACGCCATCAGGTGCTCGACGGCCAGCCGGCCACCGCCCACGTTGTCGACGGTGAGCGAGATGTCGGCCGGATCGGCGGAGGGGTCGTAGACGTACACGACCGGCACCGGGATGTTCCCGGCGAGCGGCGGGCGCGGATCGGTGCGGGAGCCCACCACGATCAGGCCGTCCACGCGCCGGGACAGCAGCGCCTGCACGTGGTGCTTCTCCCGGATCGCGTCGCCGCGCGCGTCGCAGAGGAAGACCGAGACCTGCCCCGCCCCGAAGGCGTCCTCCACGCCCATCAGGATGGGGATCGAGAAGCGCCCCTCCAGGTCGCTGGTCAGCAGGCCGACGGTGCCGGTCCGGCCGCTGAGCAGCCCACGGGCCAGGGCGTTCGGCGCGAAGGACAGCAACTCCGCGGCCTCCAGCACCCGGACTCTCGTGGTCGCCCGCACCTCGCCGCGCCCGTTGATCGCCTTGGACGCGGTCGCGACCGACACCCCGGCCAGTCTGGCGACGTCGGTGAGCGTGGGCGTGCGGTTGGCGGGGACCTCCGGCTCGGTGGTCATGTGCTGCTCCCTCCCCGCGAGCGCGCGGGGCGCCCGCGACCCGACCGCCTCCGGGGCACCGCGCACTCCCTCACGGAAAGTAGACCGGTAAACCTTTTCGAGGGCGTTTCGATGCGGTTACCCACGGCTCGTGCCGGCCCTCGTCCTAGCTTCTCGCGTAGCCGAACACTACACCGGAGCGCCCCGCCGCCGGTTGCCGGCAAGGTCGCCTCCGGGTTCCACGCCGAAAGGGCTGCCGAAAGATCGCGCCGGGGCGGTGGGGGGGGGGGGGGCCCCCCCCCCCCCCCCCCCCCCCCCCCCCGGGGGCCCCCCCCCCGGGGCGCGGCCGTGTGTTTTAAAAAAAAGAAGCCGCCCCCCCAAACGGTGGGGTTTATAAAGGG